>CANETO010000186.1 GCA_947440895.1 Planctomycetaceae bacterium
CTCTCCGAGATGGGCGTGCTTGGGTTTGAATACGGCTACAGCCTCGACTGCCCCGATGGTCTCGTAATCTGGGAGGCCCAGTTCGGCGACTTCGTCAACGTCGCCCAGGTTGTGATCGACCAGTTCATCGTGAGCGCCGAAGACAAATGGAACCGGCTCTCCGGCATCGTGATGCTGCTGCCGCACGGCTTTGAGGGGCAGGGTCCCGAGCACTCGAGCGCCCGCCTGGAGCGGTTTCTATCGTTGGCCGCCAAGGACAACATCCAGGTGGTTCAGCCGACGACTCCCGCGCAAATGTTCCACTGCCTGAGGCGGCAGGTGCTGCGAGTGTGGCGGAAGCCGCTGATCGTGATGACACCCAAGAGCCTGCTGCGGAATCCGGCCTGTGTGTCGAGCATGGACGATCTCGTGAACGGCACGTTCCAGCGGGTGATCCCTGATGCGTCGGCCGTGGCTGGGCGGGACATCCGCCGGATCCTGCTCTGCTCGGGCAAGGTCGCCTACGAACTCGAGAAGCGGCGGCAGGAGTTGGGGCGTCACGATGTGGCCATCGTGCGGGTCGAGCAACTCTATCCGCTGCCGAAGCGGGCGCTGGAAGCGGTGCTGGCCGACTATGCGCCAGGCACGCCCGCCGTCTGGGTTCAGGAAGAGCCCGAGAACATGGGGGCCTGGAGATTCTTTCGCATCCACTTCGGTGAGAAGCTGCTCGACCGCTTTCCGTTTTCGGGCGTCTGTCGGCAGAGTGCCGCTAGCCCCGCCACGGGCTCCAAAAAGAGCCACGACCTGGAGCAGAATGAACTGCTCTCTGCCGCCTTCCATAGCTAGGCCATCCAGAGCTATTTATGGCGGCGTCAGCCGCAGCCAGCCCCGCATCACCCATTCCTTTTCAACCCCTGCAACGAAACGTCCTCATGTCACTCGAACTCAAAGTCCCCGAAGTCGGTGAATCGATCACCGAGGTCATGATCGGCACCTGGAAGAAGAGGGAGGGGGATACCGTCACGATCGACGAGTCGATCGTGGAGATCGAAAGCGACAAGGCGACGGTGGAATTGCCGGCCCCGCGGGCGGGAACGATCACGAAGGTGCTCAAAGGGGCCGGCGAGAAGGCCCTGGTGGGCGAGGTGATCGGGTACATGGAACCGGCCGGAGCGGCGGCAGGCTCGTCGCCGTCGTCGCCGTCGGCACCGTCTCAATCGGTCGTGGATGTGAAACGCACGGAAGGCCGGACCGACATCGGTTCGGTCCAGCCTCCGCGGGTGATGCCTGCGGCGGCCCGCGTGCTGGGTGAGGCGGGCCTCACCGCGGCGGCCTCGGCAGGAACGGGCCCCGGCGGCCGGGTGACCAAGTCAGATGCCATGGCGGCCGTGGCCAAGCCGGCCCCAATGGCTGCGGCTCCCCGTCCGGCCGCGGTTGTGCCGTCCAAGACCGGAGTCGGACTGGCAACAGGTGGCAGCCGTGAGGAACGCTATGTCCTCATCAGTCCAATCCGGCAGCGGATCGCTGAGCGGCTTGTCGAAGCCCAGCAGCAGGCGGCCCTGCTGACGACCTTCAACGAGGTCGACATGTCGGCCGTGATGGCGCTGCGGTCGAAGTTCAAGGACGTGTTCCAGGAGCGTCATGGCGTGAAGCTCGGCTTCATGTCGTTCTTCGTGCGTGCCGCCGTGGAGGCTCTCAAGGCTGTGCCACAGGTGAACGCCGAGTATCGGGAGCCGCACATTGTCTACCGCGACTACTGCGACATCGGGATCGCCGTCGGGGGCGGCAAGGGGCTCGTGGTGCCGGTGCTCCGCAATGCGGAGACCATGTCATTTGCGGGCATCGAGCAGGCGATCAATGATTTCGCCCGCCGCGCTGCCGACAACAAGCTCAAGCTGGACGAACTCCAAGGGGGCACGTTCACGATCTCCAACGGCGGCGTCTATGGCTCGATGATGAGCACGCCGATCATCAATCCGCCGCAGAGCGGCATCCTCGGCCTGCACGCCATCCAGGATCGACCGATGGCGGTGAACGGCCAGGTGGTGATCAGGCCGATGATGTATCTGGCGCTCACCTACGACCACCGGCTGGTCGACGGCCGCGAGGCGGTGACCTTCCTCAAGCGAATCAAGGACACGATCGAGGACCCGAGCCGGCTGATGCTCGAGGTCTGACGAAAGCGATAGATGTGGGGCTGAAATCATACGGTTTGGTTCGCCGGCTGCGGCATGCTCGTCGCCGGCGGACTTTGACGTTGCAAGCTCCATGGTCGTGGTGCGCCAACTCATACAGTCAAAGTTCACCGGCTCCTGCGCGTGCCTCCGACCGGCTCCTCAGCATCGGAAGATTTTATTTCTCCCATTCCTAAGGGTTGGGATCATTTGTGAGCGAGGAAGCACATGGCACAGCATGATCTGGTGGTGATCGGTGGCGGTCCGGGTGGCTATGTCGCGGCGATCAAGGCCGCGCAGCTGGGGATGACGGCCGCCGTCATCGAGAAGGAAGACAAACTCGGCGGCACCTGCCTGCGGGTTGGCTGCATTCCTTCGAAGGCGCTGCTCGAATCGAGCCACAAGTATGAAGAGGTCGGGCACGAACTGGCGGTGCACGGCGTGAAGGTGGCTGGCGTCTCTTTCGACCTGCCGACGCTCATGAAGCGGAAGGACGACGTGGTCACGACGCTCTCCAAGGGGATCGAGGCGCTGCTCGCGAAGAACAAGATCACCCGCCTCAAGGGCACTGGCCGGCTGGCCGGGCCGGGCAAGGTGGAGGTCGCGGCAGCCGACGGCACGAAGACAATGCTTGAAGCCGGAAAGATCATCGTGGCCGTGGGGAGCAAGAGCGTGGTCCTGCCCGGCGTCGAGGTCGACGGCCGGCTGGTGGGCACGAGCACGGAGGCGTTGGCCTTCGACAGCGTGCCGGCGCATCTGGTCGTCATCGGTGGCGGTTACATCGGCCTGGAACTAGGCAGTGTCTGGCGGCGGCTCGGCTCGAAGGTGACGGTGCTCGAATATGCCGATCGGATTCTGATGGGAATCGACGCGGAGATAGCGTCGGAGGCCCTCACCCTCTTCCGCAAGCAGGGGCTCGATATCCGTCTGGGCATGAAGGTGAAGAGCGCGAAGGCTGTCAACGGTCGGTGCGTTGTGGAGTGCGAAGGACAGCCGCCGATCGACTGTGATCGCGTGCTCGCGGCGACAGGCCGCTCTCCGGCCACGGCCGACCTCGGCCTGGAGACGGTCGGCATTGTCACCGACAAGCGGGGCTGGATTCAGGTGGATGAGCACTTTCGCACTTCAGCGAACGGTGTGTATGCCATCGGCGACTGCATTCCCGGCCCAATGCTCGCCCACAAGGCCGAAGAGGATGGTGTGGCCTGCGTCGAGGGCATGAAGACGGGCTATTCGCACGTTGACTACGACCTTGTGCCAGCCGTTGTCTTCACACATCCCGAGATCGGGGCCGTCGGGAAGACGGAGGAGCAGTTGGTGGCCGCTGGCACCGCCTTCAAGAAGGGCGTGTTTCCGTTCCGGGCCAATGGCCGGGCTCGCACGATCAACGACACGACTGGCAAGGTGAAGGTGCTGGCCGACGCGGCGACCGACCGTGTGCTGGGCGTGCACATCATCGGCCCGGCTGCGGGTGACCTGATTGGCGAGGCTGCCGCGGCGATGAACTTTGGCGCGACGGCCGAGGATATTGGCCGGGTCTGCCATGCCCATCCGACGCTCCCTGAAGCGCTGAAGGAAGCGGCGCTGGCGGTGAGCGGCGGGGCGATTCACGCCTAGTCGGCGGCGGTCGTCAGCCGGCCACGTGTAGCATCCAGATGGCGAGCACGGCACGGGCTGACCAGAGGACGGTGCGGAGCCAGTTGGTGCGGACAAGCGACGCCACTATTTCAGGCGTGTGGCCGGCGTGCTTCAGCCGGCCATGCAGTGGCATCTGCACGAGCAGCGTGGAGAGCCAGAGGGCAGCCACCATGGCGAGGCCGATCAGTGCCGCCGGCCGGCCGACTGCCGACGGTGGGTTGAGCGCGATCAACGTGGCGGTGGCCGCCTCAACGAGCATGGGTGGAAGCACCACCGGTGCCGTGCGTCGCTGGTTCTCATCCGGATAGTCGGGGCTGTGCTTCGTGTCGGTGCGAGCGAAGAGCGGATAGTGCACCACCTGCACGAACCAGATCAGTCCGCACATCGCAGACGATGCGAGGGCCTGAGCGGCCAGGATGGTTTCGGTCGTCGTCACGCGGCTACCGCCCTTCTCAGGTGGTGGATCGCAGCACGTCGCGCGTCGGAGACTGGTGTGTTGAACGCTGGTGAGCCTTCCAGGCGTGGTAGAGCAGCAGTCCGAACGGCACCCACCAGATCAGGTCGTTGGTCGGCAGGGTCCAGCCGAAGGCGAGGGGAACCTCGCCCTTTGCGACTCCCATAACGTATCCGAGCGGGCCAAAGATTTTGCCAAGGAAACCAACGAGTACGATCGGCCAGTGGGTGATCGGATCACGAGATGCGGCCAGATAACCGATGCCGTAGACGCCCACGATCATGCCGACGCACTGCCAGATGAACGGATAGTTGGGCCGTTCCATGCCGGTCATGTCGAACAGCCAGCCCGGGTAGAGCACGGTCAGTGCGCCCCAGAGGAGGTTATAGATGCCGGCAGCGATGAGCCAGCGGGCCATCCAGCGGGGCGTCGGCGCTGTGAGTGATGTGGTCATGATGACACGTTGTAGGCATCTCGCGGCTTGGCGGGAGTGTCTGCCCGCCAATCATAAGTACGCCCGGCTGGACTCGAACCAGCGGGCTTGCTTTTCGGCGTCGCGATCCCTTCGGGCCTCGCTCCGCCACCGGATCGTCACCTCAAAAATCTACGAACATCCTCGGAATTCCCGCGATTTCCGCAAGCGGTACCTCACCGTCCGGGGCAGAGAAGGGGCGAGATGGGGTCTCTGGCTAACAGATTCGCTCACAGTCGATGCCGCTTCCCAACCGCCCGACTGATGTTAGGCGATCGCCCGGACTTCGCGGCGAATGTCAGCCTTAATCACTTTCCAGTCGACCGTGCTAAGCATCGTGGGCATCGGCTCGGCTTCGGCGTCGTCGAAATAACAAAGTGAAGCCAGCACACGCCCGGGATCC
>CANETO010000187.1 GCA_947440895.1 Planctomycetaceae bacterium
CACGCGAGGGCGGCCGCCGAGTTTCCAGTCGATCGGATGGTCGCGGCTGTCATCGCGGCATGCGACGGTTAGATCGCATCCACGATAGATCGATCGGCCCAAGCCGCCGGGGGCGGTGAAAGCCTCCGACTCGAGGCGAGGATACGCCGACTCGCTTCGGCTTCCCCCGACCCCCGGCTCCCGAAACGTCCCGCAAAGAGGTGTCAGCAAACCGGGAGGCTCTCTACGCGATCTCGGTTCTGGCGGCGAGCACACGGCCGGACGGGAGCGATCGCAGTTCGCCGTCTTCCGCCACGAGAATGCCTCCCTTGAAGACCTGCGCCGGCATCGCAAACATCCGCGAGAGATCGGGATCGGGTCGGTAGACCGTGATGTCGGCGTCGGCTCCGACCCCGAGGTGCCCCTTGTGCGGGAGGCCAGCAATCCGCGCGGGAGCTGCCCGCGTGATGATGCAGAGCTCCCGGAGCGAGTATTCGCGGGTGATCCCCGCCAGCGGGCTCCGCTTTCGCACCGCCGGATGGATCCGCGCGAACGCCTCGCGACGGAAGGCCGCGTCACCCAGCAGCCGCATGAGGTGCGGATAGGCGGTGAAGTGTGCGCCGTTGGGATGGTCTGTCGAGAGCACCAGCCGCCAGGGATCGGCGGCCGTGAGAAACCATTCCAGGCCGATGGCCCATTGCCAGGCATGGATGAGGCTCTTTTCCCGGTAGCTGATCGGCAGCACGCCGCAGCCCCCTTCGAGATGCAGATCGTGCGACATCCACGGCACGCCAGTGGCATGGGCCAAGTGCTCTGCGGCGGCGGAGTCGCCCGTCATCGCCACCGTGTCGCCAAAGAGCACCTGGCCAACGTCGAGCGTGAGTTCCGGATGCGTATTGAACCACTCGACGAGCGGCGCCACCCCCGAGCCGAACGTGTCGGCGTCGAGATCGCCGCCTGTGTAGCTGTGGAACTGCACGTGCGCCAGATGGGCCGGAAGGCCGTCGAACGTCCGCATCGTCTCCAGCAGCGTCCGCCAGTTGCCCGGCAGGCCGAGGTTGGCGGTGTGGACATGGAGCGGGTGCGGCAATCGAATCGCCTGCACAGCCCGGGCCAGTCGCTCGAGCATCGTTCGGCCGGTGAGTGCCATGCCCGGCAGCGGCGTGTCGAGATCGCGGTGATCGCCGCGGCGGCCCCGCTTCCAGAATGCCGGCCCACCCGGATTGGCCACCTTCACTGCCCAGCCCTGACCGGCGTGCACCGCATCGGTAAGGAGCCGTTGCACCTCGCGGCTGCCCTGCTCGTCGCGGGCGCGGTCGAGAGCCACGAGCACCTCGGCGTCATCGGCCGCCAACAGATAGATTCCCTTGTCGAGGATGGGCAGTTCGGCGAGTTCCAGGTGGGCCACACCGGCGGCTGCGGTGGCGATCGCCGCATCGAACACGGTCGTGTAGCCGAGCGCCGCGTAGAGGGCGCCTGTGGAGTGGATCGTGGGCACGGCGGCGGGAGAACGGCGGGCGAGGTGCGGGGCGATCCGCCGGCCCGCATTCACCTTGGGTCCGGCGACATGGCTGTGAAGGTCGACGCCACCGGGCATCACGACCCGGCCGCGGGCATCGATCCGTTTGAATCGCTGCGGGTCGGCCGGAGGGGCAACGATCCTGCCGTCTTCCACCCAGAGATCGGCGATGACACCGTCACGGCCGTGGGCGGGATCATGGATCGTGCCGCCCGTGATGACGAATCGGTGCGAGTCGGTCGGGTGGTTGTTGACGACGGCAGTCAAGCTCATGGCCGGCCTCCAGCGGCGGAGAGGCCGCGCGCGAGCCGCACGGCGGCGGTGAGATCGACGAGCAGTTCCCGCAGCGGTGCCGCGGTGGCCGTCTGGTGCGGCGTGAGCACGACACGACGGCCATCCTCGCGGAGCATCGTGCCGCTGGTGGCGATCAGTCCGCTCGCGCAGCGGAGCTGAACCGTCTGGCCGAATGGCCGCAGCACCGGTTCCTGGGCGTCGCAGATCCGGACGAGTGAGAGAGCATCGCCACGGTCCGCGATGGCCTGTTCGAGCAGGCCGCTCAGCCGCCCCATGACGACGACTGCATCCACTTCGCCCCGGTCGATCAGTCGTCGGGCATCGGACTCCGCCGGCAAAAACAGCCCTCCCATCCGGTCGGCACGAGCAATCCCTCCGGCCGCTCCGTACCGCCACGTGCAGACGGCCGCGGCACCCGCGGCATTGGCACCGCCATCTGCCAGTCCGCCGCCGAGCGGAATCTGGAACGCGGGCTTTTCATGCGTGATCGTCCGGATCAGATGGACGATGCTCCACGACTCCAGTCCGACCGGATCATCGCTACTGCTCGTGACGATCGCGACACAGTTGGCCGCGTGAATCAGTTCGTGCAATTCTGCGCAGACGATTGCCAGCCGCTCATCGAGGGTGTCGGGAACATGCCGGCCGGCGATCCGCAGTTGCAGACAGCGGGCCGCCTCCACGGCAAGATCGCCGGCAAGCACCAGATGGCGATGGGTGGCCCCGTCGGGCAATACGCTGTCGGGGCCGACCGCGACGGTCCGGCGCCACCGGCCGTCGGCCAGTGGCAGAGCGACAAACCGTTCGAGGAACCGAGGATGGGAGCCGGCGGGATCGCAGTTCCAGAAGACGACAAGATCGGCCCGGTCACGGAGCTCCTCCCAGACGGCGGTCACCTCGCCGGCCCGCGCGATCGTGGGCCCGGCGGCCTGGGCTGATTCAGGCAGGCCAGCATCGACCGCGGCGCCGATAAGTTCGGCGAGGTCGCAGGCGGCGGTGATTGCCTCGAGCGTGCCGCTGGCCAGACCCGTGACGAGCACACGCCGGGCCGACGAGAGCATCTCCACGGCCCGCTGCAGGGCAATGCCCAGGGGGAGCGAGCGAGCGTTCTCCCACGCCTCCGGTGGTGGGCTGCCTCCAGGCGGAACACGATCGCAGGCGAGCGCCGCGGTGATCGCTTTACGGCCGGGGACGCACGCCCGGTCCACGCGGTCGCCGTTGATCAGGATGTCGTCGCAGAGCAGCGGGCAGGCGGTGCAGACGCACTGCCCCGCACCCGTTCCGCTGGAATCTGTCGACGGCTGCTTCACGACTTTGGCAGCACCCAGATATTCCGGTAGCGGACCGGATTGCCATGGTTCTGCAGGTGCAGTGGACCCTTCGTTGCCTCCTGCGTCAGGGTACCGCCGGGCGTGATTCCCCGCACTTCGACGTTGTTGTGAATCACGGTGCCGTTGTGCCGCACGGTCATCCGGGCGTTGGACACCTTCTTGTCACCTTCAAACCGCGGTGCGGTGACGTCGATGTCGTAGGTCTGCCAGGCCAGAGGCGGCAGGCACATGTTCACAAACGGCGCTGCAGCCTGATAGATGCCGCCGCACTCGTTGTCTTTCCCCTCGAGGCCGAAGCTGTCGAGCATTTGGGTTTCGTAGGAGCCCATCACGTAGGCGCCGCTGTTGCCCCGTCCCTGTCCACGATCCTTCGGTTGGTAGGGCAGGCGAAACTCGATGTGCCAGCGGGCGTCGCCAAAACTGTCCTTGGTGGTGACGCCCTCCATCAGCAGGCCATCTTCCGAGACGCGGCCATCGGCGAGCTTGGAGGTGTCGGTGCTCGTGCCGGTGCCGTCATAGATCACGATCGCGCCCTGAGGCGGCTTCTCGCCGAGCGTGGCACTGCTGCGGTTGACCTTGGCAAACCTGCCCGCCTCGCGGCCTGCACCGGAGAACGTGATGAACTCACCCTTGCGGATCTCCGCCGTATGGGAGTTGCCCTCCCAGTCGACGGCCTTGATCTTCACCACGGCTGCGTCGCCCTCTCCCTCGCGGACGCCAGTGCCCGTGACCTTATTCGGTGGCGTCCAGCCGTCGCCGGGCAGTCCACCCGGATAGGCGACCACGTCGAACTTGCCGTCGCCAAGCGCGATCACCTGCACACCGAATGGCATCGACTGCCCGTCCACCGCGATCGTGCCTGCGTATTCACCTTGAAAAGGGAAGTCGGCGTCCGTCTTCGCCGGGTCGGCATAGGCGGGGTTGCTCGTGGGGGCGGCCGACGCGACAGGAAGGCGGACGACACTCAGGCCGACCAGCAGGGCGGCAGACAGCATGAATCGGAGGGACCGTTGCATGGTAAAACTCCTAAAGGGGTGAAGCGATAAGTATGCGCCAAAACCGGCAGGGATGGGAGGGAACGGCGAAAGCCCGACGAAAGCCAGAAAGGCCCCCAGATTTTTACCGGCCGGGATTGGTCGCCGGGCATTGGATGCGTTCGACGCGGCCCACGACGAATCCGTAGCAGATGGCGCCGAGGATGGCGGTGATGCCGATGTAGGTGATTGCCGGCCGGAAGTCGTCGCCTTGCACCAGCAGTCCGATCACGATCGGCACGGTCACCGACGCGAGGTTTCCAATGAAGTTGAACATGCCGCCGGTGAGCCCGATCAGACGTTCCGGCGCGATGGCCGAAACCAGCGACCAGGTGATCGAAGCCAGACCGTTGCCGAAGAAGGCGACCGCGAGGCAGGCGATCACAAGCGTCGGGCTCTCGACGTAATTGGCGCCGATGATGCTCGACGAGATCAGCAGTCCGGAGATGATGGGCAGCTTGCGGGCCACGCCCAGGGAATAGCCTCGGCGGACCAGCAGGTCGGAGAGAAAACCAGAGCAGAGCACGCCGAGGAAGGCGGCGAGGAACGGCACCGAGGCGAGGAAGCCCGCCTTGATGAAGTCCATCCCGCGATATTTCACGAGGTAGGTGGGGAACCAGGTGAGAAAAAACCAGAGCGTGGAGTTGAGGCAGAACTGCCCGAGGTAGATGCCCCAGAGCTTGCGATTGTTGAGCACGGCCATCAGGTCGCCCGGTTGGAAAGCGGCGCGGCTGCGGTTGCGCTGATCGAGATCGACGAGGCCGCCCCCCTGCTGGATGAGCGCGATCTCCGCGGCATTGGCACCGGCAAACTCTTTCGGTTCCCGGTAGACGGCATACCAGATCGCCGCCCAGAGAATGCCGACACCGCCGGTGACGACGAAGACCATCTGCCAGCCAAAAGACTGCTGCAGGGCGACGAGCACGGGAGTGAGAAAGGCGAGGCCGACGAATTGCCCGGAG
>CANETO010000188.1 GCA_947440895.1 Planctomycetaceae bacterium
ATTCCGCTGGATCAACGGTATCAGTGGCAGCTGCTCGAGGAGTTCGAGGAGGTGAGCCGGGCCGTCGTGAGTTCCACCCTGCTGGCGGCGATCGTGCAGGCTGTCCTGGCAGGCTTCGGCTTCTATGTCGCCGGGCTCGGCGGCGTGTTCCTGCTGACGCTGTTGACGTTTTTCGGTGCGCTTGTGCCCTTCGTCGGCGCGGCGGCGGTCTGGGGATCGGCCAGCCTCTACCTGCTGTTTTTCGTGAAGAACACCTGGGCGGCAGTGGCGCTCGCCCTGTGGGGGGCGTGCGTCGTTTCGACCATCGACAACATCATCAAGCCGATCGTCCTCCACGGACAGTCGAAACTCCACCCGCTCCTGGCCCTCCTCAGCGTGCTCGGCGGCGTGGGAGCCCTGGGGCCGGTCGGGATCTTCGTGGGCCCGATCGCCGTAGCCTTTTTACAGGCCGCCCTCACCATGCTGCAGGCCGAAATCGTCAGCCTCTCCGGGCCCAATGGAACCGAGGTCGGGACCATGGCCGCGACGGGGGCGGCGCCACCGGTGGCGGAGGGAGTTGCACAAAGGACCGTCGAGAGAGTGAAATCCTCCTGATCGGCGGTGCCGACCCGGGCTGTCAGTCGTGGTGAAATTCCGCCCAACCTGCCCAAACAGACAGCCTGCCCGATCTTCCTGACGCTTCTGGAGATGATATTCGTGCGTGCGACATTGATCACGATGGCCTTGGTGGTGGCGGTTGTTTCCACGGTGGGCATGTCCACCGCCTTTGGCATCGAGGCGGCCTTCGTACCGGATGTCGATGGTGGGGGCGACTATCTCGTGCGAGTGGAGCCTGACCTCGTCCGCAGCGGCACCCCCTACACGTTCACGAGCGACGTGCCGGCCGACGCTCGGGATGTCCGTCGGGTGAAGATCTACGTGGCCGATGCGTGGCCGCCCGCAGTCGAGCGATCCGTGATCGAGGCCTCACGTCGGCCGCGGGCAGCGCCGGTCGCGGCGACCACGGCTTCACGCATCGCCGACCTGGAGACGGGCGTCGCGAAGACGGACAAGCCCTGGGGACTGCTGACGGGTAGTTTGATCGGGCTCTTTCTGTCGCTTGGTGCCAATGCCTATCTCGGCATGCTGCTGGCGCAGATGCGGGCCCGCTATCTTCGCGACATTCAGTCGGGCATCGTGAAGGCTTAGAGCAGAATCCCCTGTCGAGCGTTCGACAAAAAGCCCCGGACGGAAGTCCGGGGACACCGGGTTGTTGGGCGTTCGCGGATATGCATGGCACGCGGGACGGTGTTTTCACCCGGAGTCCCCCGGCTTCCGCCGGGGGCTTCTTGTGGCGCGGCGCATCAACGCGACTTGCGTCGACTGGGATTCTCGCCGTGCCTGATCGCGGCGTAGCCGCCGGCCGGGCTGAAGAAGAAGTGCTCCGCTGGCCAGGCACCAGGGCCGACCTCGTGGAAGGCGACCGGCGGCGTGACCGGACTCACATCGACTACCGGCTCGGGCTGCGGGGCGGGCTTCGGATCGGGCTTGGCTTGAGCCACGCGGGGCGGCGGCGGGAGTTTCACTGCGTCTGGTTCCGCCCGCCGCCAGACCCGGTTGGGATCGCTCAGCGAACGGACATGCGCATTCGCTTCGGCGAAAATGGAGGCCACATGGGCGTGGCAGGTGAAAACGAGCATCTGCCGCTCCCCAGGCTGATCCGAAACGAATTCCACGAGAACCCGGGCCGCGGACCGGGCCCGATCATCGTCGAAGTTCACCAGCGCGTCGTCCATCACCAGCGGCAGTGGCACGCCATGTCGCTGGAGGTCGCGGACAAGCGCCAGTCGCAGTGCCAAAAACACCTGCTCTCGTGTGCCGCGACTGAGCCGTTCCGGCTTGCAGACGTTGCCGTCACGATCGTGCACCTCGAGGCAGGCTTCGTCGATCGTGGTGGTGATCGCGGTGTGCCGGCCGTCGGTGAGACGGGACAGCCAGTGTGAGGCATCGCGGAGCACGGGCGGCTGGTGGTCGCGGGCCACCGTCAGCCGCGTCTCTTCGAGCAACAAGCCCGTGCGTTCCAGGAGCCGTCGACGATCGAGCTGCCCGGCGAGTTGGTGTTCCACGTCAGCAAGCTCCGCCTGCAGGGCCTCGGTGCTTCGATCCCGGGCGGTGGCGTCAACCTTGGCTGCGATCCCAGCCCGTCGGTCGGCAGCGAGCCGGTGGGTCGTCCGCAGGCGTTCCGTCACCTCGCAGGCTTCGGCCAATCGCCGCGCGAGCGGCGTCATGGTGACCAGCGTCTCACTGTCGGTCTGCTCGGAAACAGCGTGCAGTGTCTTGGCGATGGCTTTGCGGCCCCCCTTGGCTGCCGCGAGCGGCCGGGACGCATCGGCGTGGCCGGGCAGTTCGGCAATCATGGAGTGGGCAGGCTCGGCGTGCAGCCACTGGTCGATGTCGATCGGTCCGGTGATTCGGCGACGGGCATCGAGCCACGCGGCCTCCGCATCCTCCGCCTCCTGGCGCGTTCGTTCGAAGAGGGGTCGTCGGTCGACCTTGGCAAGGAAATCCTGTTCGTTGTCAACGGCCCAGCGGGTGAGGAAGTCTTTGACGTGGTGCTCGGCCACGGCCAGCTGCTTCTTGCCGCGGCGGTGGGAGGCGCGGGCCCGTTCGAGCTTGCGAGCGAGCAGTCCGCGACGGCGATGCGCGAGCGACTCGGCCGCCATTTTCTCGCGCAGCTGACCGATGTGTTCCAGCGGCGTGGCCTCCGGGACAAGGTCGCACTCCACCATCAGTTCATCGATCCGCTTGGAAAACGTGGCGAGTTCCTCCCGCTTGTGTCGGGCCTCTTCGGAGAGCCGACGGCGGTCGTCATCGAGTGTCAGGAGCGTGTGCCTGTGCAGGCCGATCTGCTTCACTTCCCGTGGCGACAGCGTGGTCGGCAGGCCGCGGTGCTCCAGAGCCTTCTGCCACCGCAGGCGGGCGGCCTTGCGCTGGGAAAGCGCCCGCTTGAGCGACTGCTGCGCCACGGCGACCTTGTCGGAGAGCACATGCATCGATCCCTCGCGGGCAGCCAGTTCTTCCAGCCGTTCCACTTCGGCCTGGGCGAGGGCTGCCCGGCGCTCGAGCGAGTTGACGGTGTCGGCGGGAATCTTCTTGTCGAGCAGGCCACACTGCGTCAGCAGATCCTCACGTTGCTTGTGCACCATGTCGCTCTGACTGCGGGCCGCCTCGAGGCGATTGGAGGCGGCGCGGTCGAGCGACCAGGTGGTCACCGACGCCAGCCCGGTGCCAGCCAGCCCCAGCGCGGCAAGCGCGTAGGCCAGCGGACCAGTGACCGTCTGCGGGAGGAGCAGCCCGGAAAGCAGCATGCCCGCACCGGTCACGAACACTGCCCCCAGCGCGACCAGCCAGCCGAGCGGAATCAGTTGGCCCTCCATGAGGTGCACGACCTCCTGGTCGATGCGAGTGATCGACTTATCGAGGTCGGCCAGCTGGGCGGTGGCGGCAAGACGGTTGCGAAACAGTGTGGCCCTACCGCTCGCCTCTTCGATGGCTTCGGCAATCGTCATTCCCTTGGGGCCGACTCCTCCCTTGACCATCCCGCGGGTGTCGTCGAGCAGGCCTTTGGCCTCGGATACGCCGCGTTTGGCCTCGCTGACCTCTCGCGAGGCTTTGGCGCACTCACGGGCGCGGGCACGCAGCGGGCCGAACGAATGCATGAAGCCCTCGGGGAGGAGCACGTCGGGCAGCGTCTCCGCGGCGTCGAGCGGTCCGGTGATGGCGACGATCCGTGAGAGTCCGGCGGTGCCGACCTGTTCGCCGAACCGGCGTGCTGCCAGCCGCGCATGCGACTCGGCACGGGCCACCTCCGCCACCATTCGCTCGAGCCTTGGCTGCTCTTCGCAGATCGCCGCCACGGCTGCCCGCCGCTTCCAGATCGCCGATTCCGCGGGCACCTCGGCGAGGCTGCGGGCCAGCCGGCTACGGGTCCTTTGCTTGCTGCGGACGAGCCGGGCCAGCTTGGTGCGGATCTTCGCAGCGCGTTTCCAGGCGTCGAGGTCGGCATGCACGAGTGTTGTGCCCACCATGGACTCGAGTTGCGTGGCAGTCTGCCGGTAGGCTTGATAGAGCGGCTCGATCCAGAGCACACCCCGCACGACGTCTTCCTCACCCACGGCCCGCTCGATCGCGGCCTCGAGTGTGGCCAACTCGGCATCGGTGCGGGCCAGTTCGGCCAGCAGACTGCCGGCTGCCATGGCCGGTGCGTTGAGGGCTGCGAGCCGGTCGAGGATCTCGTGTCGACGCAGCCGCAACGATTCGATCGGCGACACTGCCGGATCGCTCGAGTCGAGCCGTTCGATCGCCTCGCGGATGTGCCGGAGCACGCGGGTCACCTTGGAACGGTCGAGGCCGCTGGCCAGTTCGTAGAGACGGCTGCCACAGCCCTCCGGGTCGAGTGTGCGAAGCTCGTGCAATTCGTCGAGGCCGAAGGCCATGACATTCGTGAAGGTGCGCTCGTCGATATCGCCGACGATGTCCTGCAGATAGGGGCGGTTCCAGGGGCGGCCGTCCACCGGTGGCACGATGTCTTTGATCGAGATGAAATCGCCATGGTCGCCGCCGAGGCCGATGATGTCGTCCTCGTAGCTGGCCTGCGTCAACGTCGGAAGGTCCGGTCCCTCGTGCCGGCGTTCGATCGACAGGCGGCGGCCTTCCGGGCCGGTGTGCACGACCAACCGGCCGGCACACGGCAGCTTTGGGTCGAGCACGCCGCGGCGAAACAGCCCTTCGAACCCGAAGAACATCGCCCTCACGAATTCGAGCAGGGATGTCTTGCCGGTCTCGTTGGTGCCGTGGAGCACCTGCACCCCGGGGCCGAGATGGTCGATCGTGACGCCGGAGAGCGCCCCGGAGCGTTCGATGTGGATCGTTTCGATGTGCATGTCGCAGACTCCGTGTCAGGTCGATTCGATGAGTTCGAGGGCGAGCCAGGCGGACTCGCGGGCAAGATCCGCCGGGATGGCGTGCAGGGGCTGCTGTTCCAAACCGTTGACGATGTCGGCTAGCGCCGTCGAGAAAGAGGTCGTGCTACCGGGCTTGGCGCCCGAACGGGAATGTCCCAGCGAAATCA
>CANETO010000189.1 GCA_947440895.1 Planctomycetaceae bacterium
TGCCAGTCTGCGGCAGGCCATGCCGCTCGCCGGACCGGACGATCTCGACCCGCTCAATCAGGCCCGCTCCGCGCTCGCCTATCTGTTCTATGCGGACCGCCGATTCCAGGATGCCGTGGCGCTCGGGGAGTTTCTGATCGCACGCTATCCCAATGCCAAGGGGAGCCCGGAGGCGGCGCAGATCGTCATGGCGAGTTGGCAGCAGTTACAGAGGCAGTCGGTGGCTGGCTGGGCGGATGAGGCCAAGAGAAAGAGTGTCGAAGCCGCCACCACGATCATGCGGACCTGGCCAGACCGGCCAGAGGCCGCCGATGCGGCCGTGGTCGCCATCGTGGCGGCGACAGAGGCCCATGCACCGGATCAGATCATCGAGATTCTGGCGAAGGTGCCACCGGCCTCAGCCCGCCGTTCCGAAACGCTCCTGCGAGCCGGTGCCGCACTCTGGCGGGACGTGCAGGAGAAGTCGCGGCTGGACGATGTCTTCCGTCCGCCTGCGGCCACGCTTGCCAGATGGCGGGCCACCTCTGCCAAGGCCATTGACGACGGGCTCTCGGGCATGATCCCGGGGACCGGGAATGTGGCCGTCGCCGTGGCAGCGGCCTTGGCACGCTGTCAGATGGCCATGGAGGACGGCGACAAGGAGCGAGTGGCTACCGTGCTCGAGCACCCGGACTACGGCCCGTGGACCGTCCTGACCGTCGACAAGGAGGAGTTCCGGTCGCTCAAGGCAGGCCCACTTGCCACGCCGACAGCCACCGCAGCGCTCCGCTTTTTTATCGAGACGGAGCAGAACGACAAGGCCCTGCAGGCGATGAGACAGCTCGAGGAACTGGCTGGCGCCGCCGGTGCTGAGGCCTCTGCCAGGCTCACGTCGATGTATCAGGCGATGGGCCGAGATCTGCAGTCGCAGTTGTTGAATCTTGCCTCCGGACCGAGTGCCGGTACGCCGCAGGCCCAGGCCCGGGCTGCCGCCATCCTGGCGGGGTTTGAAAAGTTTCTGGAGGGCGTGGCGAAGGACCCAAAGCTCTCATCGCAGATGTGGTCGGCCACCACCTACCTCAATCTAGGGTCGGGCGAAGGGATGGGCTCGGCTGTGCCGAAGGCCAAGGCCGAGGGTTATCTCGACAGGGCGGCCGCGATCTATGAAGGCCTGCTCGACAAGGGGGGCGGAGAGATCGCCAGATTTGAACCGTCGATTCGGTTGAAGTTGGCCTCTGTCTATCGGGAGCGGGCGAAGTGGGACGAGGCGCAGAAGCAGATGAACTGGATCCTCTCCGACAAGAAACGCCAAAACACGCTCGACTTTCAGCTGCAAGCAGCGGACTTGCTCCAGCAGGCGGCCGCCAACACGGCCGACGCGTCGCAGCGGGCGGCCTTCTACGGCCAGGCGATCAGCGGATATAAGCGATCGAGTGTCGACGGGGAGATCTGGGGCTGGGGCTGGGCCGTGATCTCCAACCGGCTCGAACAGCAGGCCTTTACTGGATCGGATGAGAAGGCGATGGAGGCACGCCGGACGTTTTTTCAGGCCCGACTCAATGCAGTGAAGTGTCGGATGGAGAAGGCGGATGCCCTGCCATTGGAGCGTGACAAAGAACTGCAGAAGGCATTTGACTACATCGAAATCACCTTCAAGATGCATCCCGAATTGGGAGATCCCGAGACGAGCAAACAGTTCGACAGACTGCTGAAGGATGTCGAGAAGCGGCAGAGCAAGCCGCCGCGGGGGCTCGACGGGATCAGGCAGTCTGTTGAGGCGGCGGCGGGATGAACAGAGTGATGGCCGGAGGCCAGGAGCGACCATGAATCTGACGCGGCACGGGAAACCACGCATGGTCCCCACGACGAACACCCCTCCCACCGCAACTATGGGCTGGCGTCGCCGCCTGCGGGTGCCGCTGCTGGCATGGCTTGCGGCAGGGATCCTATCGCTTGAGGGAACGGTCCTGGGTCAGGCCGTCGACAGGGTCCAACTCGTGGGCGGCACGAGTGTTGCCGGGAGTGTCGTCGCCGTATCGCCGGTCGGCATTGATATGGAGAACAGCGACGGCACCCCACAGACGATTGCGATCGAAACGATTCGCGAGGTGCAGTTCGGAGCGGAGCCCCAGTCCCTCAAAAATGCCCGGACCATGCTCCTTCGCGGGCGTGGCGCCGATGCCCGTGACGAGGTTGCCAAGATCGACGCGGACGAACTCGACGGCGTCGAACCGCTCGTGCTGGCCGAGGTTGATTTTCTCAAGGCGGCCACCGCCGGCCAGGCGACGCTCGACGCTGGCGGTGATCTTGCCGGGGCGGCCACGCTGGTGGCGGCGTACCTCGCGAAGCACCCGACGAGCCACCATTTCTTTCAGATGACCGAGTTGCTGGGCGATCTTCACGCGCGGTCGGGCCAGCCTGAACGGGCGCTGGCCGCCTACGAGCGACTCCGCGGAGGCCCCCCTGCCCTTCAGGTGCGGGCCGCAGCAGCCAAGGCCGCCATGCTGTTCACGCAGGGAAAGGCAGACGAGGCATTGTCGGAATACGAAGCTGCCATCGCGCTCGCCGGGAACGAAAAGGCCAGTCAGCCGCAGAAGCGGTCTGCCGAGGTGGGCAAGGCGAGGTGCCTGTTGCTGCAGGGCAGGCACGACGCGGCCGTTGAGACGGTGCTTCAGATCATCAATGCCGCAAATCCGGAGGAAAAAGAACTGCTCTCCCGGGCCTACACCGTGCTGGGCGCGACCTACCGGGCGATCGGAGGCAAGGAGCAGGATGCCCTGATCCAGTTCCTGATGGTCGACCTGGTCTACAACACGCTGCCGGAAACCCATGCAGAGGCCTTGTTCAATCTCGCCGAACTCTGGGACAACGGTGGTAATCCAGAGCGGGCCCGCGAGGCGAGGCAGAATCTCAAGTCGGCCTATCCGGACAGTCCCTGGGCTGCCAAACTGGATCCATCCAAGTCGTAAGTGTCGGGGGCTGCTGGTGTGGTTTGCGTCGGCATTGCCACTTTGCGGTTTCGGATGGGTCGCGGCTAGTCTGTGGCCCAGAATTGGCTGTCACAACGGACGGTCAGGATCGATTGTCAGGATCGACGGTCAGGCAAAGATTCGTTCGTAAGCCTTCTCAAGACTTTTCCAGGAGACGCTTCATGCAGTGCGGCATCACCGTCAGCGGGCAGCACAGCCCGACTGGCCTTGTGTTCCGGGGAATCAGTCGCTGCCTGCTGGTCATGGCCTCGGTCATGCCATGGGGGGCGGCCGTTGTCGCCCCACTGGTCGTCGCGCCTGCCGTGGCGATGGCCCAGGAAGAGGATGCCGCCGCCGACGGGGCGACCGAACCGGAGGGCGAGAGCATGCTCGTCTTCTATTACAAGGCGCTGGGACTACGGTACGTCATCATCTTTTTGTTGCTCTCGTTCGCGCTGGTGGCCCTGCTCGTCATGTGCTTCATGCAGATTCGCCGTACGGTCCTCATGCCAGCGGGGCTGAGCCAGGCGTTTGAGACGCATCTGGAAAACAAGGAGTATCAGCAGGCCTACGAACTGGCCAAGGCCGACGATTCCTACCTCGGCAACGTGCTGGCGGCCGGCATGGCAAAAATGCCCTCGGGCTATGGCGCAGCGGTTGAGGCGATGCAGGCGGAAGAGGGCGAGCAGGCGATGAAACTCGACCACAAGGTCAGCTATGTATCGTTGATCGGGGCGCTGTCACCGATGTTCGGCCTGCTCGGGACGGTGGACGGGATGGTGGCCGCCTTCATGGTGATCGCCAAGTCCGCCACGGCGCCCAAGCCTTCGGAACTGGCCGTCGGCATCTCGCAGGCCCTCATCACGACGCTCATCGGCCTCTGGCTGGCGATTCCCGCGATTGCCTGCTTCGCGCTGTTCAAGAACTGGCTCCAGAAACTCAATGGCGACGTCGATGGCGAGGCGATGCGGCTGATGTCCCGGTTCCAGAAGAAGTAAGGAACGGCCACGGCCCACATCCCGGAGCCCCGACGGAATTTCCAATGGCCAAACGATCGAGTGAAGCATCGAGCACCGACATCGACATGACGCCGATGATCGACATGACGTTTCAGCTGATCACGTTCTTTATGTTCGTGATGAACTTCTCGGAGGCGGAGCAGGACGATCGCATCCAATTGCCCTCGAGTCAGTTGGCAAAGCCGGTGGATGGGCCTGTCGAGAAGCCCATCACCCTCCAGCTCACCAGCGAGGGATCCGTGATCTACGCCGGCGAAATGATCGGCGTCCGCGATATCGCTGGGTATCTGGAGCGAGAGAAATCGTTCATGCTCGATTCTGGCAAGGAGCCGAATACGGCCACGGTGATCGTGCGGGCGGACGGTCGTGCCAAGACCGGGGACGTGCAGGAGATCATCAAGATCTGCCAGGAAAAGGGCTTCGAGAAGTTTGCGCTGCGGGCCCAGTACGACGAGGGGCGGTGACGCGATGGCCCGAAGAGCATCCCAGCTTCCCGACAAGATCCACATCGACATGACGCCGATGATCGACGTCGTGTTTCAGCTGATCTCGTTCTTCATGTTCTCGCTGAAAGTCGTCTCACCCGAGGGGGATTTCGATATCCGCATGCCATTGGGAAGGGCCGCCAATGCCGTCATGGATGATCAACAGGTGCCGCCGATCCGCGTGAAGCTCTCGGCCGGTCCTGATGGGACGCTTGCCGGCATCAGCATGAACGGCAATCCGGTTGCCGATTTCAACGATCTCCAAAAGAAGGTGGTGTCGCTGGTGGGCACGGGCCGGGGGCCTGATTCGTTGGCGGACAAGACGGAGGTCGAGATGGATTGTGACTACGGCCTCAACTACGCCGACGTTGTCCGTGCGATCACGGCCGTGTCCGGCACCGTTCAGGACGGGCAGATCGTCGAGTTGATCAAGAAGATCAAGTTCGCGCCGCCCAAGGCGGACAAGTAGGCACGCATCTGCACTCGGATCCGTGCGTGGCGGTTCGGGGCTGCCCATGCCCCGTCGCCGGACGTTCGCTACGGACATCCTGTCCTTCGCTCACTCGATGCTGACTGCGCTCCGGCATCCTGCCTGCGCTTGTCAGCAACGCCGGCTCTCGGGACATGGGCAGCCCCTCACGGATTTCGGAA
>CANETO010000190.1 GCA_947440895.1 Planctomycetaceae bacterium
CCGGCAGAATCTGCCGCAGACACCGACGGCAGGGCAGGGGCTCGGCATCTGGACGACGCTGCCGTACGAAAACAACGTCATCGGCGAGCGGCTGGCGACGCGTCACGAGATCGACCTGCCGTTCCAGGCAGGGGCGGTGAAGGTCGTCCCCTACGCGCTCGGCGAACTGGCGCACTGGGGCCAGGACATCACGCAGTCGCCGATCGACCGGGCCTACGGGCAGGTGGGTGTACGGTCGACGTTGCCGATGTGGACGTCGGACGACACGGTGGAGAGTCAGCTCTGGAACGTCCACGGCCTCGCCCACAAGATCGTCTGGGAGGCTGAGTTCTCCTATGCCAACAGCACGCAGAGCATCGACCAGTTCCCGCTCTACGACCAGATCGACGACGACACGATCAACCAATACCGCCGCAACATTCCCTACTGGGACTACGGCGCCATTCCGGGGCAGACGACGCCACTGGGAACGCCCTTCGTCTTTGGTCCGAGCAACAAATACGACCCCCGCACCTATGCCGTTCGCCGGGGCATGGGCGGCTGGGTGACCGGTCCCACTGAAATCGCCAACGACCTGACGGCCTTTCGACTGGGGGCGCGGCAGCGGTGGCAGACGAAACGCGGGCCGATGGGCAACCGCCGGATCATCGACTGGATCGTCTTCGACGTGGATGGCGAACTCTTTCCAACGACGGGTCAGAACTTCGGCCAGACGCTCGGCCTCTGGCAGTACGACTTCCGCTGGCACGTGGGCGACCGCACCACGCTGCTCTCGACCGCCGACGTCGACTTCTTCACCGGCGGCCAGCAGCTCTATACCGTTGGAGCGCTGCTCAACCGCACGCCGCGGGGCAGCTTTTACATCGGCTTCAACGAGTTTGGCGGTCCGATTCAGGCGAGCGTGCTGACCGGCTCCTACACCTACCGCATGAGCCCCAAGTGGGCGAGCTCCTTCGGCACGGCGATCGACCTGACCGGAAACAACATCGGGCAGAATTTCCAGCTCGTCCGGATCGGCGAGTCGTTCCTGATGACGTTCGGCTTCAATGTCGACTACAGCCGCAACAACGTCGGCTTCACGTTCAATCTCGAACCGCGTTTCCTGTCGCGGACCCAGTTCGCCAGTCGCACGGGGCTCGACATCCCGATGGCGGGTGCCTACGGGCTCGAGTGATCGCGGCCCCGCAGCCATGCGTGCCAGGCGGCGAACAGCGCGGCGAGCACAGCGTAGGCGGAGGCGAGTTCCAGCGGACTGCGGCCCAATGCTTCGGCCGGAAGCTGTCCGATGTCCCACGGCAGGAAGAGTCGACCGTCTGGAAATGGTGAATGGATCACGCCGCAGAGCGTGCCGGCTGCGGCCGCCAGACACCAGCCCGCAGCCACCAGCAGCTTCCTGTCGAGCAGTGCCGCCACCATCCCAGCCCAGAGCAGGCTCGTGACGATGAAGCCTGAGGAGAGGAGTCGGATCGAGAAGAGCTCACGTGCCAGCGTGCCCGACGGCACCGCCCCCGCGGCGAGGAGCTTGTCGGCCTGGATCGTCACGAGCGCCGCAAGCGCCGGGACACAGGCGATCGCCACCGCCGGGTAGTGCCGCTGGGGTGTGGCCTGGAAACTCTGGGCGGTGATCTCCAGGCCGATGAAGATCAGGATCGGCAGGATCGCCGGTCCGGGGATGGCCTGGTAGAGGTAGGCAAACGTGCCGGTGAGCCCGGCGATGCCGATGAAGACCGCCGTGGCGAGCGTATACGCTGCGCGACCGCCCATCGCCTTGTAGGCGGGATGGCCAATGTAGGGCGTGGTCTGGATGACGCCACCACAGGCGCCGGCGAGGATCGTTGCCAGTCCTTCGACAGCGATGACGTGACCAGTGTCGTATTCATCACCTGCCGCCGCGGCGCTCTCGGTACAGTCGATGCCCCCAACGACGGTGCCCAGCGCGAACGGGATGACGATCGGTAGATACTTGACGGTGTCGCGCCAGGCCTCCAGCCACTCGAGCCTGAGTGCCGCCAGCCATTCCATCGGCCAGAGTGCCGCCCGGGGATCGATCGCGGCATGGAGGGTGTCGGCCGGAATCCAGCCACTGGCGGTGCCGAGCGCGTGGATCACACCGCCAACCAGCAGGGCAGCCAGGGCACCTGGGATCCGTGCCGGAAACGGGATGCGCGCCGTCAGCGAAGCGAGCACGATGCCCAGCGAGGCGAATCCCACCAGCGGCGAATCAAAAATCTCGAGAAGCGGAAGGAAGGTGATCAACGCCAACGCGATCGCGGCGAGGCTGCCAAGCAGGCCGGCGCGGGGCACGAGCCTCCGGACGTGGGACGCAACGAAACTACAGAGCACCTTGAAGACGCCGCTGGCAACGATCGCGCACATGCCGATGTGCCAGGCGTGCCGGGCCGCGGCATCTCGCTCCATGCCGCCGGCCAGAGACGCCGCATAGGCCGGGCCGAGCACGAAGAAGACCATTCCGAAGGTGCTCGGGGTGTCGAGCCCCAGCGGCATCGCCGTGATGTCGGATCGGCCGGTACGGCGGGCCAGCCGGAAGGCCATCCAGGTGAAGATCAGGTCACCCACTACCACGCCCACGGCAGTGCCGGGCACGAAGTGCGACAGGGCGAACTCGACCGGATAGTCGAAGACGGCCGCCAATAGGGAGACCGCCAGCACCAGATCGGCAAGATTGTCGATGGAAAGACCGAAAAAAGCGTTCAGATCGCCTGGGGCAGCCCAGCGGTAGGCAGTTGTCGGACGGAAATGTGAGCGTTGTCCCATGGGGCCTGGTCCGTGCCGGAGAAGAAGTTGCGTGGCGAATGTCGCCGGAGTCTTGGTGCCGGAATGTCGAGAGAGGGTGCGGAAAAGTCAAATCCGGCCGCTTACATGGCCCCATCGGCAGCCTGGCGGGCAACGGCCGGATTTCCCCGGCCCCCCGGGACGGTGGCTATACTCAGGCTTGGTCGGTCTGCCTCCGTGGGGGGGCGCCGCGAGATCATCCGGTAGACATTTTTTTCGCGAACTCTCCCCGGTGTGCCTGCGTAGGACAGATGGATTTGCACGAGTCCCACCCCAGTTCAGGGCATGACAACCGGTCCGGCGGCGGTTCGGTTGTCGGGTCGTTGACGCAGCCGCTGGTTCCTGGGGCGGGACCGACCGATGAGGAGTTGATTCGGCGGGTTTGTGCCGGAGACGATGCGGCCGCTTTCGAGTCGCTCGTCCACCGTTACGAACACGAATTGTTCAGCTATCTGCGGCGCTACCTCGGCAGCGCGGAGATGGCGGAGGATGTGTTTCAGGCGACGTTTCTGCAGGTCCATCTGAAGCGGGAGAATTTCGAGGACGGCCGGAGGTTTCGCCCCTGGCTCTACACGATCGCCACCAATCAAGCCATCGATGCCCAGCGTCGCAATCGTCGCCACCGGATGGTGAGCCTCGATCAGCGGGCGGGTGGGGATGACGACGTCGGGTCGCTCGTGGAGATGCTTTCGGGCCGCGATCAGACGGCTGGTCAGAAGATGGAGGAGGAGGAGGCGAAAAACTGGGTGCGGACAGCGGTCGAGGAACTCCCCGACCCGCTCAAAAGCGCCCTGATTCTCGTCTACAACCAGGGCATGAAGTATCGGGAGGCAGCGGACGTGCTGGGGATTCCGGTGGGAACCGTGAAGAGCCGGCTGCACGCCGCCCTTCTGAAACTCAACGAGTCGTGGCAGGAAAGTGGCCGTGAACAGTGATCGTCGAGAGAACCGACAGACACCAGACAATCAACGACGAGTGCCGAGAACGAACCTGACGCCCCACTGAAGGTTCGTCGTGAATCAGGAATGATGTGAGTATTTCCCATGCGAGAAGATCTTGTCGGCCACCTACTGGGGGCCCTCGAACCGTCTGAGTCGAACGCGGTTGAACGGGCACTGGCCGATCCCGATCGTGGGCCGTCGCTGCGCCATGATCTGGAGCGGTTGCGGTTGGGACTTCAGCCATTGGCCGGAGACCGCGACGTGCTGCCCGCCCCTTCGGGTTTGGCTGGCCGGACGATGCGGTTCATCGTCGAGCAGGAAGCGGCTGCTCGGATGGAAGCCAACCGCCCGCTGCCGATGCCGCGGAAGAACGTGTCGGAAGAGGATACGCCAACACGAGGCCGCGGAAATCGCGGCTGGATCGATCGCGCCATCATGGCCGCCTCCGCGCTCGCCGCCTGCGTGCTCGTGGCGCCGCTTTTGCTCGATTCGATCGCGCAGTCCCGCGCCCGGCGGGCAGAACGAAATCTGCTGAAGACATCTGGGGCGCTTCAGGGGTATGCCGATGCGCACCGGGTTTTCCCCACACCGCCCACGAGCGGGCCATTGTCGCGGGCCGGTCTCTATGCCCCCACGCTCGTTTCCGAACAGCGGCTCGTGGCGGACGACGGCACGCTCGTCTGTCCCGACACGCCGCTCTCGAGGAGCGGGACGTTCCGCGTGCCGACCCTGGAGGAACTGGAGCGGGCGATCGGTACGCCGCAGTTCGAAGAGATGGTGCGGACGATGGGGGGTGACTACGGCTACACGCTCGGCCATCGCGACGCCTCCGGCACCCTGCAGCCGAATCGCGATCGCCGGCGGACCCATCATCCGCTCATGGCAGATGCCCCGAACGACGGTGGCGAGCGGAGCAGCAATCATCCCGACGGCCTTCACCACGTGCTCTTCGAAGACGGCCATGTGAAGCGGCTCGCGCCGGCCGATCTCCACTCCGACGACCACCTCTTCAAGAATCACGACGGCAACATCGCCGCGGGCGTCGACGAGGATGACGCGGTCATCGGCGACTCGGAAGACCAGCCGTAGCAGCCTCTAGCGTTCGTCCGACCGGCTGAATCCGTGAGGGGCTGCCCATGCACCGTGTTCACGCGAAACACGACATCGTGTCGTTTTCGCTTGGCGGGCCTCCGCCCGCTGGTGCTGACCCGGCCCTCCGGGCCCTAGCGCTTATAGATACGGTCGATCCGTGAGGGGCTGCCCATGCACCGAGAGCCGGCGTTGCTGACCAGCGCAGGCAGGATGCCGGAGCGCAG
>CANETO010000191.1 GCA_947440895.1 Planctomycetaceae bacterium
CCGCTGCCCGGTGGAAGGCTGCTTCCTGCTTGAGGTCCTCGGCCGCCTGCGGATCGCGATCCAACCGCTCCAGTACCCAGAGCGCGACGTCCGGCATCTGCCGCTCCTCGAGGCTCTCGAGAAGACGGGCCGTGGAGATGTCCCAGGTCCTCCGTGGCAACGGATCGGCCGCGACGGCCCGGCGACCGGTATTTCCGCCACACACGAGAACGCCTGCCAGCAGAACACCCACCAGCAAACCGCGGTCCATGCTCGGCGTGGAGACGCACCAACGGTGACCGCATCGCGGCGCGACAGCAGCATTCATGAGAGAGGTTCCCACGCGGCCAGCACACCCACCCCTGAGAAGGGTGCCTCTGCCCATGATTGTGAACCCCCGCCGGCATTCTGTGAAGGTGGTCGCGGATTCCAACACCCACCCGCTCGAAATCGACCGCCGCATCACCAGACCATCAGCACGAGACCGGTGCCGGATGACCGCGAGCTATTTTCCGGTCGGCACCGGCGAGCGACGGCCCGCTGCCGCGGAGGCAGCCAACCAGAACGGGAGTTGCCCCGCAGGAGGCAGTTTCACCACGCGGGCCGACCGCACCCCCGGACACGCCAGAACGGCCGCCACCGCCTCGGGCGAGGGCTCCTGATCCAGGTTGAGCACGCCGATGGCGTCGCCTCCCGGTGCCGAGCGACCGACGGTCATCTGGGCGATGTTCACACCCATACCTCCAAACGCATTGCCGACGCGTCCGATGATGCCCGGCACGTCCTGGTGGGTGAAGACCAGCAGAACCCCGTCGAGATAGGCCTCCAGGCGATGTCCCTCCAACTGGACGAGACGCGGCATCGAGTGGCCAAACAGCGTGCCCGCGGCCCGGTGGACGCGGTCGCCAGAAACCAGGTCCACGGCCACGACCGAACTGAACGCCCCGGGATCGGTCCGGCTCTGCTCCACCAGTTCGATGCCCCGGTCACGCAGCAGCACCTCGGAGTTGACGATGTTGACGTCCTCGAGCGCCGATTCAAGCAACCCGGCCGCAAAGGCAGCGGTCACCAACCGCGTATTCCGCGAAGCGATCTCACCGCGATAGGCAATCGAACAGGACCGTGGCGGCCCCTCCTCGAGTTGGGCCAGCAGCACGCCGAGACGCCAGGCAAGGTCCAGAAATCCTCGCACCCCCTCCAGCGACGCCGGATCGATGGGACTGGAATTGACCGAATGGCGGATCGCGCCGGTAGAGAGAAAGTCGACGAGCAGACCGACACCTTCAACGGCCACCTGAGACTGCGCCTCTTCGGTGCTGGCGCCCAGATGGGGCGTGACGAGCACTCCCGGCATGCTGAAGAGCGGACTGTCGGTGCAGGGCTCCTGCTCGAAAACGTCGAGGGCCACACCGCCGATCACGCCGCTCTTGAGGCCCTCCACGAGCGCCTTCTCGTCATAGATGCCACCGCGGGCGCAGTTCACCAGCCGCACGCCCGGTTTCAGCATGGCCAATTCGTCCATGCCGACCAAATGCTTTGTGTCGCTGGTCAGGGGCGTATGCACGGTGAGATAGTCGACCTGCGGCAGCATGCCCCGCACCGTCTCCACCAGTTCGATGCCCATCTCAGCAGCGCGTTCCGCCGACAGAAACGGGTCGAAGCCGAGCACCCGCATGTCGAACGCCTGGGCCCGCTTGGCCACCGCCTGCCCGATCCGGCCGAGCCCGACGATGCCCAGCGTCTTCCCGGCCAACTGGACGCCCATGAACTTATTGCGTTCCCAACGCTGGGCGCGGAGGCTCGCGTCGGCGGCGGCGACGTTGCGGGACAGTGCCAGAATCAGAGCGAACGTGTGCTCCGCCGTACTGACGGTGTTGCCAGCGGGCGTGTTCATCACCACGATCCCCTGCCGGGTCGCCGCATCCTTGTCGATGTTGTCGGTGCCGACACCCGCCCGCACGATCGCCTTGAGACGATGATTGCCGGCGAGCGAATCGGCGGTGATCTTCACGCCACTGCGGCAGATCGCCCCGTCATGGCGGGCCAGAGCCTCACGCAACGCCGGACCCGAGAGCCCAGTCACGACCTCATAGGTGATACCGACCTGGGCAGCTGCATCGAGGAGCGCGAGGCCATCAGGGCTGAGCGTGTCGAGCACGATGATCGAGGGCATGAATGAGGGTTTCCGTAAAGGAAATGGATGACGTTCCACCGACCGCTAGCCACGCTGCTGCCGTTGGAACTCCAGCATAGTGTCCCGTAGCGATTCGACACCGGCCAACGGCATCGCGTTGTAGATACTCGCGCGGATGCCGCCCACGGAGCGGTGCCCCTTGAGGTCGATGAGTTGCCGCTCCGCGGCCACCTTGATGAAGGCCTTCTCAAGCGTCTCATCGGGTAGGCGGAAGGTGACATTCATGTCGGAACGACACTCGGGACGGGCATGGCCCGCATAGAAGCCTCCGGATGCGTCGAGCACGTCGTAGAGCAGTTTCGACTTGGCGGCGTTGTGGCGGTTCATGGCCGCCAGGCCGCCGATGCTGTCACGCAGCCATTGGCAGACCAGCCCCAACACGTAGACCGCGAAGACCGGCGGCGTGTTTGGACGCGAACCGTTCTTTGCATAGGTGCGGTAGTCGAGCATCGTGGGCAGGTCGTCGCGGGACCGCTCGAGCAGGTCCTTGCGAAGAATGACGACGGTCACACCGGCGATCCCGGCGTTCTTCTGGGCGCAGGCATAGATCAGCCCGTGTTTCGCCACGTCGATCGGCCGCGAGAGGAAGTCACTGGAACAGTCGCAGACGAGCGGGGCCGCACCAGCATCGGGATCGTGCTTCCACTGCACGCCCTGAATCGTCTCGTTGCTCGTGACGTGCACATATTCCGGACGGTCCGAAAGCCGAATCTCTCCGGCGGTCGGTAGCCGGTCGAATCCCGTGCCGGCACCGTCCCACGCCACGTGCACCTTGCCCTCGCGCCGCGCTTCCTTGGCGCCGGTCTGGCCCCATGTGCCGGTCTGAATGTAGTCGGCAGCACCCTCCCGGCCGCGCAGGAGGTTCATCGGCACCATCGAAAACTGGAGGCTCGCGCCGCCCTGCATGAGCAGCACCTCGTAGTCATCGCCGATGCCAAGCAGGTGCCGCAGCGACTGGAGCGTGTTCTCGAGAATCTGGTCAAAGGCCGGACTGCGGTGGCTGATCTCCAAGACAGAGATGCCCACGCCTGGCAGAGCGAGCATTTCATCCCGCGCCCGCTCCAGAACCTCCAGCGGCAACACCGCGGGGCCTGGCGAAAAGTTGTAGACACGGTCTGTCGCCGACCCGACTCTACGGTCCGTCACTGGCTCGTTCTCCATCCCGGCCTGCCCGCACCTCTCACTGTCTGCGCCCGCTGGCCTGGACGGCTGAAATGACAGTCCATGCCCCGGCGGCCGAAAGTGCACGAGGGTCGGCACCTTGGGCCGGAAAGCCGGGTAGCCGAGAAGGCAGGATAGAAGCCGCCCGGGCCATGGTCAACGGGACACATTTCCCGGCGGCGTGGGGACGGCGTAGACCGCGGGTGAGAGTGGCATCGCGGCCGCGGGCATCGCCGCCAGCCGAGACTCTCCGGCCTGGGCAGCCGAGAGCGTTGCCGCCCGCGCTGCCACCGTCGGCTGCTTCGGATCAATGGCGAGGGCGCGGGTGTAGTTCGAGAGCGCCTGCGACGGCTGCCCCTCCGACTCCCGAATCTGCCCGAGCGCCACCAGGGCCCGCGGGTTGTTGGGATCGATTGCCAGGCTGTCGATGAGATGGTTTTCGGCTTCGCGGAGGTCGCCATGCTCCTGGCAAAGGCGGGCCATTTCGATCTGAGGATGCGGATTGCCAGGCTGCCGTTGCGCCCACTGCTCAAGCTGTGTCATCGCCTCATCGCGACGGTTCTCCTCGACCAGCAGGACGGCCAGCCCGCGCTGGCAGGCCTCGTGGTTCGGATTACGGGCCAGACAGAGATGGTAATACTGCTCGGCCGTCTGAAGATCCGCGGGGCGGCCAAACAGCTTGGCCTGCTGATGATAGGTGGCCCCGAGGTTGTAAAAACAGTCTGCGTTGCCCGGCTGCCTGGACAGCGCCTGCTGGAAGTGATTCACAGCCCCCAGGTAATTTCCCTGCTGATAGAGCTGTACCCCGGCCGCATTATCGCTCCGCGCGATCCCGCCACAGCCGCAGACAGCAAGGCAGGCGAGAGCGAGCCACAGCCGCCTGCAAGCAAGGGCGGTCGCCCTGCCGGGACTGGACGTGCTGGTGATGCGGTGGTCAAGCGTGGGCATGTTCGCCCTCCGAGCCCGTCGGCCCAACCGGGCGATCCGGCGGAGCAAGGACGGGATGGACGGTCACCGTAGCCGCCGCCCAACACCACAACAACCCCAGCAGATGCTCAGGCCCTGGCTTCACGGACGTAGCCCAGCGAACGAACGACTTCGAGCAGTTCGCTGCAGGTCGGAAAGGGCCGGCAAGTGCGGCGTTTGTACGCCTCAACTGCCTGCATGAATTCCAGTTCCTCCGGCTGATACTCACGTTCACAGGTCGTCGGATCGATCTGCCTACGCCGTTGGCTGGCATGCCCCACGGCGGAGGCGGCGGCGGCACGGCGGCTGGAGCGGGGGGCCTTCGGCAGGGCAGAGGCGGTCATCGGGCATATTCCTTGGCTGCGGGTGGGGGAAGGTTTGCCTGTCTGGCAAGCTCTCACGCAAGTATGCGCCATAACGGCTGCGGGCAATCCGCCGATCAGGAAAAATAGAGGGGCGGGGCAGGCGGCGCAACCCACAGAACCGGCCGAAAGGACACACCGCCAGTTCACGCAGATGCGTGACAGCGGCGGCGGACGCGGCGATGGCACCGCCCAAAGCTGTATGGGCTGTTCAACTCCCGCCGAACCCGCACTACCGTTTGCCGAAAAACTTCTTCAGCGCATCGGCAGCGGCATCCTTCGAATTCCCGGCCTTTTGCACGCGGGACTCGACAGGTATCCCGCCAGGGTTCGTTCGGGCCGCGATCAGGGCTTCGATGGCGGAAACAGAGGATGAAGAAG
>CANETO010000192.1 GCA_947440895.1 Planctomycetaceae bacterium
GGGCCGGATCGCTGCCGGCCGACACGCGGATTGTGGGCTTCTCGCGAACGCCGATGACCGACGACGAGTGGCGGTCATCGCTCCGCGAATCGACCGCCAAACACGCAGGGGGCGATCCCCTCGACGACGCCTCCTGGCGGAAGTTTGCCCAGACCATCCACTACCAGCCGGGCGACATCGGCCGGTCGGAAGATTTTCAAGGCCTGGCTGATCGGCTGCACACACTCGAAGGCGGGGCCGATTCAACACGGGTCTACTATGTTGCCACCGCCCCGCAGTTCTACGAACCGGTCGTCGCGGCGCTCGGCAGCCACGGCATGGCGGTCGAGACGCACGGCCCGCGCCGGATCGTCGTGGAGAAGCCATTCGGTACCGACCTGACGACGGCCCGGGCCCTCAACGAACACCTGCACGGGGTCTTCCGTGAAAGCCAGGTCTTTCGCATCGACCACTACCTTGGCAAGGAGTCGGTGCAAAACATCCTGGCACTGCGATTCGCCAACGCGATCTTCGAACCGATCTGGAACCGCCGCTACATCGACCACGTGCAGATCACGGTGGCCGAGGAGGTGGCAGTCGGCCGTCGCGCGAGCTACTACGACACGGCAGGCGTGCTCCGTGACATGTTTCAGAACCACCTTCTCCAACTGCTGATGGTGACGGCGATGGAAGCGCCGGCGCGATTCAACGCCAGTGCCGTCCGTAACGAGAAGGTCAAGGTGCTCGAGGCGATCCGACCGCTCGACCTCGGCGAGGTGGCGGCGGCCGGGGTTCGCGGGCAATACCGGGGCTATCTCGCCGAGCCGGGCGTGCCGCCGAACAGCGAGACCGCCACCTTCGGCGCGATCCGCCTGGAGGTCGACAACTGGCGGTGGCAGGGCGTGCCGTTCTATCTGCGGAGCGGCAAGGTGATGAGCTGTCGCACCACCCAGATCGTGATTGCCTTCCGGCAGCCGCCACTGGAACTGTTTTCCGATGGCAAACACCACACCGCCCGCGAGGCCAACCGTCTCGTGATCCAGATTCAGCCAGCCGAGGGCATCCAGCTCCACTTCCACACCAAGGTCCCCGGCGGCGGCATGAAGCTGCGACTGACCGACCTCGAGTTCAGCTACTCACGCGAATTCATGGGCCGGCTGCCGGAGGCCTACGAGCCGCTGTTCCTCGACGTGATGACGGGCGACGCCAGCCTCTTTGCCCGGGCCGACGAGGTGGAAAAGTCGTGGGAGATCATCGATCCATTCGTGCGGGCGTGGGGGTCGGTCGACATGCCGCCGATCGAATCCTACGAAGCGGGTGAATGGGGCCCTCTGGCAAGCATCGAATGGATGGCCGCCCAGGGCCGCACCTGGTTCGACACCTGCCCCGTGCTGACGTGACGACGGGCTCTCGTGACGCTGCTACGATGACCGGCACCATGCTGGCCCCATTCCAAGCCCCCACGCTGTCGATCGGCGGCATCACGCTCGCCTCCCCGGTGGTGCAGGCTGCGCTCTCGGGCTACAGCGATCGGGCGATGCGGGTGCTCGCCCGCCGACATGGGGCGGCCTACTCGCTCGGCGAGGTGCTGCTCGACATATTCGTCGCCGTCGTCGGCCGCAACAAGCGCAACCTCGCCCGCATCGCCGTGGCACCCGAGGAGCATCCGGTCGGCGGCCAGCTCATGGGCTCGAACCCCGACGATTTCCCCCCCGCCGCCCGCCGGCTCGTGGCGGAGGGATTTGACGTCATCGACATCAACTTCGGCTGCCCGGTGAAGAAGGTGCTCGGCCGCTGCCGCGGCGGCTATCTTCTGAGCGTGCCGGAGACGGCACTCGAGATCGTGTCGCGGGTCCGCGAGGCCGTGCCACCACATGTGCCCGTCACCCTGAAGATGCGCCGCGGCATCGACGACTCTCCGGAGAGCGCCGACCGATTCTGGACGATCTTCGACGGAGCGTTTGCGCGGGGCGTCGCCGCCATCACCGTCCACGGCCGCACGGTGCAGCAGAAATATGTCGGCCCGAGCAACTGGGAGTTCCTCGCCGCCGTGAAGCGACACGCGGGGAGCCGCACTGTGATCGGCTCGGGCGACCTGTTCTCGGCGGAAGCCTGCGTGGCGATGCTCCGACAGACCGGCGTCGACGGCGTGAGCATTGCGCGGGGAGCGATCGGCAACCCCTGGATCTTTCGGCAGACGCTCCGCCTCCTTGCCGGCGAGCCCCCGCTGCCACCGCCCACGATTCATGAGCAGGCCGACATGCTCCGCGAACACTTTCAGCTGGCCGAGGAACTGCACGGTGCCGACCTCGCCGGCCGGCTGATGCGGAAGTTCGCCATCAAGTACGCCAGGCTGCACCCGGACTATCTGCCGGTCCGCACGGCCTTCGTCGACGTGAAGGTGAACGCCAACTGGTCCGACGTGCTCGCGCGGTACTACGTCGAAGACGGCCCCGGCCGCGACCCTGCCGCCGACATCGACGAGACGACCGAGTGCTAACGACACGCGAAACCTGCCCTTCCTGGCCACCTGACAGGCGGATGCCTGTCCTTTGTCAGCCGCTTGGCGGGCTTCCGCCCGCTGGTGCTGCCCCAGCCCTCCGGGCCTAGCGCGTCCGTTCGTCAACGCGTGCGCGTTCCTCAAAAAGCCCCGGACGGAAGTCCGGGGACACCGGGTTGTTGGGCGTTTCCCGATTTGCATGGCTCGCGGGATGGTATGCACTCCCGGTGTCCCCCGGCTTCCGCCGGGGGCTTCGTGTTCGCGTGGCGGGACGCCGGACACAGCCGTGTCACCGGTCCCCACGGGAGTCGCCGGAAACTCCTGCTACGCCAGCGCCCGTTCGATCTCGGCGCGCACGTCGGTGTCGGTCTCGGTCGCCAACCGCTGGGCCAAGGCCGCGTGGGCCCGCTCGGCCACGCCATCCGCGTGACGCCATCTCCCGAGCGCCCAGGCAGCCGCCCCACGCACCACCGGCTCCTCATCGGCCAGCGCCGCGGCCAGCGACTCAAACGACGCGGCATGCGGACGATTGCCCAGCGCGATCGCCGCCGATCGCAGCAGGCCGCGACGCTTCGCCCGCACCAGCGGTGACCCCTTGAACCGCCGTCGAAAGGTGGCGTCATCAAGCTGCAGGAGTTCGGCGAGCTCGAGCGTCGTCGCCCCCTGACGGGGCTGGAATGTCGGGTCGGATGAGCCGGGCGCATGGCGGTTCCACGGACAGACTTCCTGACAGATGTCGCAGCCGAAGATCCAGTCCTGCATGCCTGGCCGGAGCGTAGCGGCGATCGCCCCATGGTCTTCGATCGTCAGCGCACTGATGCAGCGGCTGGCGTCGAGTACGCGGGGCTCCACAAACGCACCGGTCGGACAGGCGTCGAGGCAAGCGGTGCAGCTGCCACAGTGGTCCACCTGAAGCGGCGCGTCAGCCGGTAGTTCGAGATCGGTGAGAAGGGCCGTCAGAAAAAAGAAACTGCCCGCCTGGGGATCGATCAGCATCGTGTTCTTGCCAAACCAGCCCAGACCGGCCAGCCAGGCAAACTCGCGCTCAGCCAGTGGCGCCGAATCGACGACGCCTCGGGTGCGGCAGCCTGGCACCCGAGCCTCTAGCCATGCCGCCAGCATGTTGACTCGGCCGCGAAGCAGATCGTGATAGTCATCGCCCCACGCATACCGGGCCACGCGGCCCCGTCCCTGCCCGGCCGCGTCGGCATCCGGACCGGCATCTGCGGCAGGGCCGGCGGTGGTCGCATAATCAACGGCCAGCATGATCACGCTCCGCACGCCCGAGAGAAGCTTTTCCGGATCGGCCCGCAGGTGTTCCTGCCGCTCGAACCAGTGGCGGACCACGCCGGCAAACCCCTGATCGAGCCATTGACGCACCAGATCCTGCCGCGGAGGTGGCCCGGCCGGGGCGATGCCAAGCCTTGAAAAACCGAGCCGCAACGCCTCCTCCCGGAGTGGCTCGACCAGCCCGCCCCTGTCCTGATCGGCGGTAGGCCCGTTCGCTGCGGAGCAGTCTGCTGACAGTTCCATGGGCTCAAGCGGGACGCCGCCCGCGGCTGTGATGATGGAGATGTGGTTTCGGCACGACAGCCAGCGTGCTGGCAGAGGAGGGCGACTGGGAAGATCGCGGAGCTCACGCCAGCCTGGCTCGCGAGGCGTCCCAGCTCAATCCTACCGGCAGAGCCATCCTAACGACGCACTCCTCTCGGCTCGAACTGGGCGGCGTGGAACTGCTCTGGACCCACACGGGCCACTCGCTATCCTCCCCCCCGAACGTGTCTTTCCAGGCCCAGACTAGGTCTCGTGTAGGTCCCGATCGTGCATCCTGATTCGTCGTGCCCAGACCGGTGGCCTGTTTTCCAACTGCTAGCCTGCGGAGCTTGAGCCGTGTTGAAACTTTCCAGCCGCCCCGAGCCCACTCGGCCTCGGCATGATGCAGAGCCCAGAGGCACCACCTCTCCGCTCGGTGACCACGGTTCGTATCTCTGCCTGGCCACGGCGGCCCTCGCAGCCGTGGCACTCTTGAGCCTCGCCGGCTGCCAGACGCCCCCGCAGACGGCCGCACCGGCCTATGGCGGCACGGTCGCACCGCCGTCGACCGGCATGATCGGGCAGCCCGCCGCCTATGGCAGCTACTCTGCGGCCCCGGCAGCCGTTCCTTATCCGGCCGCCCCCGGCTCGGCACCGATGCCCGGCCCGGCCACCAGTTGGCAGAGCGTGGCACAGCCGGCCGCTCCAGCCGCGAATACCTGGAGCTGGGCACAGTCAGGCAATGCCGCAGCTCCTCCCGCCATCCAGCAGCCGGCGATGCAGGCGCCGAACATGCAGCAATACAGCAACCAGCTGGCGAACCAGGCGAATCAGTACCAGCAGAGTCTCTCGAACCAGACGCAGCAGTACGCCAACCAACTGCAGGCCCAGCCGCAGCAGCTTGCGAACCAGGCCCAGCAATCGCTGACCGCGCAGCAGCAACAGCTCACGAACCAGATGCAGAACACGGCGAACCAATACCAGCAGGGCTTCAACAACCAAGCCCAGCAATTGAACA
>CANETO010000193.1 GCA_947440895.1 Planctomycetaceae bacterium
TCCGGTGTTCATGCTCGGCGTCTCCCGCGTGAAGTCGGGCTCGCTGCCCGCCCCGGCCGTCTGGATGGGTAACGTGCTCGTCGCGCTCTGGGGTCTGTGGCTCCTGCGCAGCGTCATCCGCCGGTAGCCCGGGCCGTTGGGGTGCAACGCCGCCGGGATCGTTCTCTTCCCGCTCCTTTTCCATCCGCGTGATTTCTGGCAGAATCGGGACCTCATCCCCGTTCACGAAGGAGTTATTCCATGCCCCGTCCCGTCACGCTGTTCACCGGCCAGTGGGCCGATCTCCCGCTGGAAGATCTGGCCCGCAAGGCCCGCGAGTTTGGCTACGGCGGCCTCGAACTCGCCTGCTGGGGCGATCACTTCGACGTGACCCGGGCCCTCGAGGAGAGCGGCTACTGCGCCGCGAAACGCGACACCCTCGAGCGGCATGAGCTCTCGGTGTATGCCATCTCCAATCATCTCGTGGGTCAGGCCGTCTGCGACCGCATCGACGAGCGGCACAAGTCGATCCTGCCACCGCACGTCTGGGGCGACGGCGATCCCGCGGGCGTCAACAAACGGGCCGCCGAGGAGATGAAACGCACTGCCCGCGCCGCCCAAAAGCTCGGCGTCTCGGTGGTCAACGGTTTCACCGGCTCGAGCATCTGGCCTCTGCTCTATTCATTTCCACCGGTGCCCGACTCGATGCTGAATGCCGGGTTCCAGGAGTTTGCCGACCGCTGGCACCCCATCCTCGACGTCTTCGCAGAGTGCGGCGTGCGGTTTGCGCTCGAAGTGCATCCGACGGAAATTGCCTTCGACACGATCACGGCACAGCGGGCCCTCGAAGCGATCGGCCGACGTGAAGAATTTGGGTTCAACTTTGATCCCAGCCATCTCCACTGGCAAGGCGTCGATTCGGTGGAGTTCATCCGCGCCTTCCATGACCGGATCTATCACGTCCACATGAAGGATGCCGTCACGCTCCTCAACGGCCGCAACAGCATCCTCGGCAGCCATCTCAACTTTGGCGATCCCCGCCGAGGCTGGGACTTCCGGTCACCGGGCCGTGGAGGCGTCGACTTCGAGGAGATCATCGGGGCCCTCAACCAGATCGGCTACGAGGGACCGCTGTCGGTGGAATGGGAGGATTGCGGTATGGACCGCGAGCACGGCGCCGCCGAGGCCTGCGAGTTCGTCCAGCAACTCGATTTCGCTCCCAGCAAGCGTCAGTTCGACTCCGCCTTCGCCGAGGAGAGTTGAACCACGGCCGACATGCGCACGCCGGAACATCGCCGCGGAGTCGCGCTGCTGCTGGCCGTGGCGGGAGTGGCGGCAGGTGCACTGACCGTGACCGCGGCCGAGCCGGTCGCCGCGTCAGGGCCTGTCGTCACGAAGGTGGCCGCGACCGTCGACGCAGCCAAACTCGACACGGACTGGGCCACATCGGTGGGAGGCCTGCTGCGCCGCTGCCAGGTCGGGGGCCACGGTGCACTGGCCGCAATCATTCGGGACTGGCAACTGCCGGAAGAAGCCGACCGGCAGTATGTCCTGGAGATCCCGCCCGCCCCGCCTCAGTCCATGCAGCCCGACTGGATTGACACCCCCTTCCAGCAGGCGATCTGGGATGATTTTCTGGCAGCGCGTCGCGACCGGGCAGCCGGCACATTCGCACTGGCGGTGGCCGCGAGCCAGCTACAGGCGACGCCGTCGCGGCGGCCGACCGGAGCCGCCGATTCCGCACCGCCATTGCTCGAGCACGACGCGACGGAGGCGATCCGACTTCTCTACCGGTCACTCCGCGACGATCCCGATCACCCCCGGGCGCGGGAGGCTGGCGGCTGGGTGAAGCGGGAGGATCGGTGGGTCTGGCCCGAGGCAGCGCGGCGACTCGACAAGGGAGACGAATACTCGCCTGAGTTCGGCTGGCTGCCACGCGGCCGACAGCAACGCTACAAGGCAGGGGAACGCTACGCGCAAGGCAGGTGGACAAAGGTCGCCGGCCCTGAAGACAAGCCGGCAACGCCATCCCGTTCAGCGTTGGCAACGCCCACCGACATCGACAAGCAGGGCTGGAAGTTCACCTCCGATCACTGGCAGATCACCACGACCGCAGGCCCGGAGGCGGCGGCGAGTCTGGCGATGCATCTGGAGGAGGCCCACACGGCCTGGAACCAGGTGTTTGGCGGATTTCAGTATGAGCCCGCGGAGTGGGAGCGACGGTTCGAGGGCCGGAGCCGGCCGAAGCCCATGGATCCCTTGGTGGCCAAGCTCACGGCGGACCGCCAGGACTACATCGCGGCGCTCGAACCCCTCGAGCCCGCCATCGTCCGCACGCTCGGCATCTATTGGATTCCCACAAACACCGCCTGGTTCTTCGCGGGCGAGGGTCAGGAGACAACGACGGTACACCACGAGGCCACTCACCAGCTCTTCGCCGAGAAGCGTCGCACCAGCCCACTCGCGGGCGAACGGTGCGGCTTCTGGGCGATCGAAGCGGCCGCCTGCTACATGGAGAGCATGCAGCGGACTACGTGGGGCTGGACAGTGGGCGGCCGAGACGCCGGGCGGGCACCGCTGGCGCGGGAGCGGCTGATCGAGGACGGCTTCCATGTGCCGTTGGCGGAGCTCACCGCGCTCGGGCGACGGGCCTTTCAGGCCGACCCCCGGCTGCCCCAGATCTACAGCGAGATCTCCGGGCTGGCCGACTTCTTCATGAACGGCCAGCGGGCCCGGTATCGTCAGGCTTTCGTCGAATACTTAGTCCGCATCCATACCGGCACGGTGGATGCGGACACGCTGGCCCGCCTCTGCCAGAAAAGCTACGGCGAACTGGACGACGAGTACCGGCGGCACATGGCGCGGTGAGCCACGCGTTGACGGCGGTTCCTGCCGGCTTCTACACTTCCCCCACGTTCCACCGACCTGCGCCGTTCCACCGACCTGCGCCATTCCACCGACCTGATTTTGGAGAAGATCGCCTCATGGCTGCACCTTCCGCCCCCGCGGCCCGTCCGCCCCATGCCACCGATATCGATCGCCTCGCGATCGATACGATCCGCACCCTGTCGATGGACGCGGTCGAGGCGGCCAAGAGCGGGCATCCAGGCACGCCGATGGCCCTGGCGCCAGTGGCCTACACCGTGTGGAAGGACTTCCTGCGGTACGACCCTGCCGACCCCGTTTGGCCCAACCGTGACCTGTTCGTACTCTCCTGTGGCCATGCGTCGATGCTGCTCTATTCGCTCATTCATCTGGCCGGCATCCGCCGTGGCGCAACGCCTCACGCCGCGGGCGGAAGCTCCGCCGATGAACTGGCCGTATCGCTCGAGTCGATCAAGAAGTTCCGCCAACTCGACAGCGTCTGCGCAGGCCATCCCGAACACCACATGACGTCGGGCATCGAGACGACCACCGGCCCACTTGGGCAGGGCTGCGGCAACTCGGTCGGCATGGCGATGGCATCGCGGTGGCTCGCCGCCCACTACAACACGCCCGGCCATGTCGTCTTCGACTACGACACCTATGTCCTCTGCAGCGACGGCGACCTCATGGAGGGCGTGGCCTGCGAGGCCGCCTCCATCGCAGGCCATCTCGGCCTCGCGAATCTCTGCTGGATTTACGACGACAACTCGATCACGATCGAAGGGGAAACCCACCTCGCCTTCAGCGAAGACATGGCGAAGAAGTTCGAGGGCCTGGGCTGGCGGGTGGAGCACGTGGCCGACGCCAATGACACCGAATGTCTGAAGCAGGCACTGCAGGCCTTCAAGCACGAGCAGCAGAAACCGACGCTCGTGATCGTGAAAAGCGTGATCGGCTACGGAGCTCCCAAGAAAGCAGGCTCGCACGAGGCGCACGGCGCTCCCTTGGGCGCCGACGAGATCAAGGGAGCCAAGGCAGCCTACGGCTGGCCCGTCGACGCCCAGTTTCTCGTGCCACCGGAGGTGCCCGAACAGTTTGCCAAGACGCTGGGCGCCCGTGGCCACAAGGCCCACGAGGCGTGGCGGCAGATCGTTGCCGAGCAGGCGAAGTCGCACGCCGGCGTGGCGGCTGAGCTGGCCGGTTTCCTCTCTGGCTCGCTGCCCTCCGGCTGGGAATCGGCCATCCCCTGCTTCCCCGCCGACGCCAAGGGGCTCGCCAGCCGCGTCTCGAGCGGCAAAGTGATTCAGGCACTCAGCGGCGCGGTTCCGTGGTTCCTCGGCGGCTCAGCCGACCTGGCGCCCTCGACGATGACGCTCGTGCCGGGGGCCGGCGATTTCGGCCCGGGCTCCTTCTCCGGCCGCAACTTTCACTTCGGCATCCGGGAACATGGGATGGCGTCGGCCTGCAACGGGCTCGCCCTTTCGGGTCTGCGGCCTTACTGCGCCACGTTCTTTGTCTTTCTCGACTATCTGAAGCCGGCCCTGCGGCTCTCCGCGATCGGCAACCTCGGCGTGATCTATGTGCTCACGCACGATTCGATCGGTCTGGGCGAAGACGGCCCAACGCACCAGCCGATCGAGCAGTTGGCCAGTGCCCGCGCCGTGCCGGGCCTGAGCGTGTTTCGTCCGGCTGACGCCAACGAAGTGGCGGAGACCTATCGAGAGGTCATCAGGCAGGCCGACCGTCCCGCGGTGATCGTGCTTTCGCGGCAGAACCTGCCCACACTCGACCGGGCGGATTATGGCTCTGCCGCAGGCGTTGCTAAGGGTGCCTATGTGCTCAAGGATGCCGCCAACGGCACGCCGCAGTGCATCCTGATCGGCACCGGCAGCGAGGTGCAGCTCTGCCTCGAGGCCGCCGAGAAGCTGGCGGCCGAGGGCGTGCAGGCCCGCGTGGTGAGCATGCCGAGTTGGGATCACTTCGAGGCGCAGGACGAAGCCTACCGGGAGAGCGTGCTGCCCAATGCGGTCACGGCACGTGTCGCCTGCGAGGCGGCCTGCGGCTTTGGGTGGGATCGCTGGATCGGCCCGCGTGGCCGCTTCGTGGGCATGACGAGCTTCGGTGCGTCGGGGCCCGCGCCTGCCCTCTACAAGCA
>CANETO010000194.1 GCA_947440895.1 Planctomycetaceae bacterium
CAGGGCGTGGTCGTGCGGACGTCGCAGCCCGGTACGATCGAGCCTCTCGATGCACGCGATCTCGTGCCGCCGTTCACGCCTGGCGCGCTCCGCGGCGGCAGCCATGTGCACGTGTATAGCCCCGACGGCAGGCTCGTGAGTCATACCTATGAGGACGCGGTGCTCGATGTCGCGCGAGCCGCCGGCGTGACCGCGGCCGTTCCATACGAGAAAAATCTCCGTGGCATCGGGGTGAGCCTGTGCGGTCAGCCAGTGCGGGTGCCGAAGTCGCATCCGCGAAACCACGACGGCACGGCCTTCACCGTGATCGTCACCCGGCTCACGGACGATCCGACGCCTGGCAGCGACGAGATCTCGAAAGCGTTCGAGGAGGCGTGGATCGGCACGCACGGCTACCTGCGGCCGGATGGTACGCGGCAGCGGTACTCGCTCGCGTTCCAGGGGCATGTCGCGGTGCATGACGCCGCGTTCGGCGGGCTGAAGACGATCAGCGAGGTCTTTGTCTGCGATCTGCCGGACGACCCACAGGAACTCGCGGTCGCGGGCGATCAGCCCCTCGAGGGCACACCCACCTGCCGGCCCGCGCCGCCCCGCGGCGTGATCCAGCGACGGCTCACCTTTACCGCGGACCGCCACCATCCGGGCATCGACGGGCCGCGGCACTGGCTAAGGACAAGTCCCGGTGGAGCGAGGATCGCATGCTTGATGCGTGACGATCGCGGGATCGTGCAGGTGTTCACCGTCAGTCCCAATGGCGGTGAGCCTGTTCAAGTAACCCGCGACGAGTGGCCTGTGGCGAGCAGTTTCAGCTGGAGCCCTGATGGCAGGCAGATCGCGTATGCCGCCGACAGCAGTATCTTCGTCGTCGATGCGGCGAGCGGCACGAGCACGCGGCTCACCGACCGCACGATCGCCGCCCCGCCGCGTCCGGAGGCCTGTGTCTTCTCCCCCGACGGCCGGCGGATTGCGTTTCTGCGGAGCGTGGCTGGTCATCAAACGCAGCGTGGCGAAGCAGAGGCTACGGTGCACAACCAGATCTTTGTTGTCGACGCGCCAGGATAAATCGGCGGCCACTTTTTCGGCGGACCGACCCCGGGAACGGCCTTGCCTCGGGCCACCGGCGACGTCGATACTCTAGGATTCACCACGCCCACATCGTCCGTACCAGACCCCTTTTTGTTCCGGTCCCTCCCGGCACTTCATCACCATGCCTACCGTTCGTTTTGCCGATGGCGTCGTCAGTGAGTTCCCCCAGGCCGCGCGGGTGGGCGATGTCGTCCCCGAGACAATCAAGACGGGGCCCAGGAAGAAGCGACCCATTGCAGCCCTCTTGAATGGCCAGCCCGTGGGGCTCGACGCGCCGCTGCCCGCAGCAGGCGAGGCGACGCTCGACTGGCTCGCGGCAGGCGATCCGCGGGCGCTGCCCGTGATGCGGCATTCGGCCGCCCACATCATGGCCCGCGCCGTGATGCGGCTCTTTCCCGATGTCGAACTGGCCTTCGGCCCGACCGTCGGCGAGGGTTTTTATTACGACATGCGGGCGGGCCGGCCGATCACCGATGATGACCTGCCGCGTATCGAAGCGGAGATGAAGAAGATCATCGAGGCCGACGAGGTGTTCGAGCGGGTGGAGGTGCCGCGGGAGAAGGCCGTGGAGATCGTCCGGGACCTCAAGCAGCCGCTCAAGGTCGAGCACATCGAGACGGGTCTGGCCGCCCACCCGACCCTGTCGTTCTATCGACAGGGAGAATTCGTCGACCTCTGCCGCGGTCCGCACGTGACGAGTCCCGGCTGCATCGGCGCCTTCAAGCTCATGAATATTGCCGGCGCCTATTGGAAGGGTGACGCCAACAATGCCCAGCTCCAGCGGCTCTACGGCACCGCCTGGTTCACGCAGGCGGATCTCGACGCCCATCTGGCCAACCTGGAAGAAGCCCGCCGCCGCGACCACCGTGTGCTCGGCAAGCAGCTCGACCTCTTCACCACGAGTCCCTTGGTCGGCTCTGGGCTCGTGCTCTGGATGCCGAAGGGAGCGGTGCTCCGCGGTGTGCTCGAGAGCTTTGTCCGCGACGAATTGGCGGCGCGGGGCTACCAGCCGGTCTACACGCCCCATATCGGCAAGGTCGATCTCTACAAAATCTCCGGCCACTATCCCTACTACGCCGACAGCCAGTTCAAGCCGATCGTGATGAGCGACGACGAGCAGTATCTGCTGAAACCGATGAACTGCCCGCATCACACGATGATCTACAAGGCGCGGCCGCGGAGCTACAAGGAGCTGCCGCTCCGCCTGGCCGAGTTTGGCACCGTCTACCGCTACGAGCAGTCGGGCGAGCTTGGCGGCATGACGCGGGTCCGCGGCTTCACGCAGGACGACGCTCACATCTTCTGCACCCATGAGCAGGTGGAGAAGGAAGTCGAGGGCTGCATCGACTTCACGCTGAAGGTGCTCGAGAGCCTTGCCTTCGAAAACTTCCGCGTGCGGCTCGGCTTTCGCGATCCCAAGAGCGACAAGTATGTCGGCCCGCCCGCCAGATGGGATGAGGCCGAGGCAGCTATTGAAAGGGTTGCCCGCCGCATGAACCTGCCGGGCTGCGAGCCCGAGCCGGGCGAGGCTGCCTTCTACGGTCCAAAGATTGACTTCGTCGTGCACGACTCGCTCGGCCGCGAGTGGCAGCTGGGCACCGTGCAGCTCGACTACAACCTGCCGAGCGCCGAGCGGTTCGACCTCGAATACATCGGCGCCGACAACGCAAGGCACCAGCCGGTGATGATCCACCGTGCCCCGCTGGGCAGCATGGAGCGGTTCGTGGGTGTGCTTATCGAGCACTTCGCGGGCGCGTTCCCCTTGTGGCTGGCGCCCGAACAGGTTCGCGTGCTTCCTGTGAGTGAAAAGAGCGAGGCGTATGCCAGGCAGGTGCAGGCGAGACTCGAAGCAGCGGGGCTTCGCGTCGGGATCGACCTGGCCGCCGAGAAGCTTGGCGCGAAGGTGCGGACGGCGCAGCTCGACATGATTCCGGCGATGATCGTCTGCGGGCCGCGGGACGAGGCGGCCGGCACGGTGAGCCTCCGAGACCGAATCGACGGTGACGTGGGCGCCATGAGCCTGGAGGCCGCGGTCGAGCGGCTCCGGGATGAAAACGCCCGCCGCGCGGTCCGACACAAGCCGAAGCCGCTCACGGTGGCCGGCGCGGGTAACGCCAGTGCGGCTGAGGATTATTGAGTCATCAATGGCAAGGCCCCGTCAGGCCGGCAGAAGTCTCCTTCGCGAGGCGAGGATACGCCCACGCTCGCCGAGCTTCCGCCGACCCTGAATCTCCTTTTCAATCGCCCATGCACCGTTTTGCCCTCCTCGAACACGTCGGCGCCCCGGACGATCCCGGCGGGCGGCACTTCGACCTGTTGCTGGAGGCGGGAGCCGCCTGCCGGACCTGGCGGCTGATGGTGGTGCCGACCTCTGGCGGTGATCCGCTGCCGGCCATGGAACTGCCGCCGCACCGGCTGGAATGGCTCGAGCGACTGGAGGGCGAAGTGTCGGGGGGCCGGGGGTTTGCCCGCCGCGTCGATGCCGGCAGCTACGAACTCCTCTCCTGCGATGCAGATGCATTGATCGCGGCCACGGAGATGGTGCTCGACGTTGATGGCGAGACAGTGGCCGGACGGCTGCGGCTGGAGATGGTGGGTGATGGCTGGGCCGTGCGACTCGGTTGAGTTAGGCTCGGAGCCATGCGCTACGCCATCTGCAACGAAACCTACGGCGATTGGCCGTTCGCCGCCATCTGTGAGCATGCGGCGTCATGCGGCTACACGGGGATTGAAATCGCCCCCTTCACGCTGGCGGCCTCAGCCTCGGCCATCTCGTCCGTGGTCCGCGACGACCTGCGTCGCACGATGAAAGCCAGCGGTCTTGAGTGCGTCGGCCTGCACTGGCTGCTGGCAAAGACCGAGGGCTTCCATGCCACGCATCCAGATCGCGCCATCCGCGAGCGGACCATCGCGTATCTCGGCGACCTCGCCCGGCTCTGCGCCGATCTGGGTGGCCGCGTACTCGTCTTCGGGTCGCCGAAACAGCGGAGCCTGCTGCCGGGCGTGTCGCTCGCGCAGGCCACGGACCATCTCGCCGAGGTGTTTTCCCGGCTCGTGCCGGTGCTCGAGGCCACCGGCACCGTGGTGGCGCTCGAGCCGCTCTCACCTGTGGAGACCGACGTGCTCACAACCGCTGCCGAGACCTGCCGCCTGATCGAGCGGATCGGGTCGTCCCAGGTGCGGCTGCACCTCGATGTGAAGGCGATGGCGAGCGAGCCGCTGTCGATCCCGGAGATCATCCGGAGCAGCGCCCGTCATCTCGAGCATTTTCATGCCAACGACACGAACCTGCAGGGCCCAGGGTTTGGCGATGTCGATTTCGTGCCAATTTTCATGGCCCTGAAGGAGGTCGGCTACGCGGGCTGGGTGAGCGTCGAGGTATTCGACTACGCTCCCGGGGCCGAAAGGCTGGCTCGCGAGAGCATCGAGTACATGCGGCGGGTCGCCGCCAGCGGATCATCATGAGTTGTATGTTCCAGAGGGAGGAGACTGCCATGAGTCACCGTAGTGAATTCGAACGGATGAAGGATCGTCACGGGTTCCTGCACTCGGTCGGCCGGCTCCCTGCCACGCTTCTCGGCCTTCTGCTTGTCGTGTTGGTGCCGGCACGCGGCCGCGCTGCCGACGCATCTGCACCGCCCGCGTCTGCACCGAGTGTCGCCGCCGCCGCCGAGACGATCCGGCTCTGGCCAGGTGATGCGCCAGGCGCTCTCGGCTCCGCCGATCACGACATCCCCGTGGTGGCCTGGTGGCCGGCCCCCGTCGGCGCGAAGCCGACGGCAGCGATGGTAGTCTGCCCCGGCGGCGGCTACGGTGGGCTCGCCGACCACGAGGGGAGCGACTACGCCAAGTGGCTCAACTCGCAGGGCATCTCCGCCTTCGTGCTCCGCTATCGGCTGGGCAGCAAGG
>CANETO010000195.1 GCA_947440895.1 Planctomycetaceae bacterium
CTGTGCTGTTGCCTGGCTGTGGGTGGCAGTTGCCCACGGGCAGCAGCCCCAGGTTCCGGGCGGCATCACGCCGCTGCCGCAACCGGAGCCGCCCGCGGCTGCCGCAGTCGACGAGGCCAACCGCATCGTCGAGGTGCGGATCGAAGGAAACCATGCCACGGACGTCTCAAAACTCCCCAAACTCGTCACCCGTGCCGGCCAGATCTTCGATGCCCAGGCGATCGAGGAGGACGTCCGCACGCTCCACCGCTGCCGCAAGTTCGTCGACATCCACCCGAAGTACGTTCGCGTGAAAGAGGGTGTGGTCGTGATCTTCCAGGTGGTGGAGCGGCCGATGCTGAGGTACGTCAAATACGTTGGCAATCAACGGATCCCGACCCGCACCATCCGCAAGAAGGCGGAAATCGCGGTGGGCGATTCGATGGACGCCTACGTGGTCGAGGAGGCCCGCCGTCGGATCGAGTCGTATTACCAGGAGAAGGGCTACGATGCCGCGAAGGTGACCACGATCGAGGGGAGCAAGCCTGGCGACAAGGGGGCGGTGTTCCTCATCGACGAGGGGCGGAGCCGTAAGTCGCTCTGGACGGGGTTCGTTGGCAACACGATTGCCACCGACGCCCGACTGCTCACGCAGATCAAGTCGAAACCCGGCGTGTTGTGGCTCCTCGGCGGCGACTTGGACCGCACCAAGATCGATGCGGACGTCGAGGCACTCACCGCCTATTACCGTAGCCTCGGCTTCTTTCAGGCCAAGGTGGGCCGCGAGGTCGAGGTCGTCGATGGCGGCAAACGCGAGTGGACGATGCTCACGTTCGTGATCAACGAGGGTCCCCGGTATGCCGTCCGCAATGTTTCGTTCGTCGGCAACAGCAAGTTCAAGAGCGAATTCATCTCGCGGGAACTCAAGCTCACCAGCGGCCAGCCGTTCAACCAGTCGAAGATGGATGCCGACCTCGGCATGATCCGCGACATCTACGGCGGCCGCGGCTTCGTCTTCGCCGACATCAGGGCCGACCCGCGGTTTCTGGAGGAACCGGGCCAGTTGGACCTTGTCTACAACATCGAAGAGGGACAGCGGTACCGTGTGGGCAAGATCAACGTCCGCATCCGTGGGGAGCATCCGCACACCCGGCACAGCACCGTGCTCAACCGACTCTCGCTCCGGCCCGGAGATATTCTCGACATCCGCAAGCTCCGCGACGACGAGCGGCGGCTGAAGTCGAGCAGCCTGTTCCTTGCCGATGCCGCCAAGGGCGAGGGGCCCCGCATTGCCTTCAGCAAGCCCGAGGGAGAGGACACCCAGATCGCCCGCGATCCGAAGCGGCCTGGATTCCGTGGGCAGAGCCCCGATGCGGATGACGAAGCCGATGAGGTGCTCGACCTCGAACTCGAAGGGGAATGGAATCAAGACGCTCCGCAGCAGGAAACAGTCGCGGCGAAGCCGGTGTGGCGGGGCCAGAGTCCAGCGGCCGTCTCGCAGCCCGCTCCGCAGGCGTGGGGCGGTGTTCCGCTGGCACCAACCGGTCCCGAGGCGGTCGATTATTCGCGGACGGTGGCACCAGCCCCCAGGGCCCCCGTGTATGTCGCCCAAGCTCCGGTCGCGTCGGCGTTTCCCGGAGGTCCGGCCCCGGCCATGCAGCCGGGCATGATGCAGCCGGCGTTCGCTCCCGCCGCCGTCCCGAACGCCACGCCGATGATGGGTCAACAGGGCGTTGTGCAGCCGGAGATGATGCAGCCCGTGCAATTTCAGCCCGGTATGCAACCGGGAATGGTCCAGCCCGGCATGATGCAACCTGGCATGATGCCGCCGGGCATGGCGCAGCCTGGCATGGTTCCGAACTTCGCCGAGCCACTGCAGGTGTTTCCGGGCCAGGAGCCCTACGTCGTGGTCGACGTCGACGCTGAGGAAACGCAGACCGGTCGACTCATGATCGGTGCCGGCGTCAACTCCAATGCCGGTCTCGTTGGCAACATCGTGGTTGACGAACAGAACTTCGACATCACCCGCCTGCCGCGGAGCTGGGATGACATCCGCAACGGCACCGCCTTTCGCGGGGCCGGCCAGCGGTTCCGTCTCGAGGCCGCCCCCGGTACGCAGTTGCAGCGGTACACGGCCACCTTCCAGGAGCCGTATCTGTTTGACACGCGGATCGGCCTGTCAACGAGCGCCTCCTATTACACCCGCTATTTCTACGACTGGGCGGAAGGCCGCGTCGGTGGCCGTGTGGGTCTCGGCTACCAGTTTGCTTTCGCCCCCGACCTGTCAATCAACACCGGCTTCCGAGGTGAGAGCGTCGATATCTACAATCCGCGGGTCTTCGCGCCCGCCATACAGAACATGCTCGGTACGAATGCCGTCTATGGCTTCAGCACCGGGCTCGTCCACGACACCCGCGACAGCCCGTTTCTGCCGACCCAAGGCCATCTGGCGACATTCGAGTTCGAACAGGTGATCGGCACCTTCGTCTATCCGCGTGGCATCCTCGAGGGCCGGCAATACTTCCTGCTCAACGAAAGGCCCGACGGCTCGGGCCGGCATGTGCTCTCAGTCGGCTCGGTGCTGGGCATGTCGGGTCCGAACACGCCCGCCTATGACAACTTCTTTGCGGGCGGCTACAACACCCTCCGCGGCTTCACGTTCCGCGGGGCCAGTCCGCGTCAGAATGGCGCGATCATCGGTGGTCCGTTCGAGTGGCTCAACACGGTCGAATACATGTTCCCGATCACAGCCAATGATGCACTCCGTGGCGTCGTCTTCACCGACTTCGGTACTGTCGAGTCGAACGTGTCGATCAATAACATGCGGGTGGCGCCGGGCTTCGGTATGCGGATTACGCTGCCGGCGATGGGGCCGGCGCCAATCGCGCTCGACTTCGCCTTCCCGGTGGTCTACGCCCCCGACGACAGCAAGCAGTTGTTCAGCTTCTTTGTCGGGTTTGCCCGCTGACAGATCAGCCCGCGGAACAGTCATCCATGCCGATCACGTCACCGACGCCCGAGCGGATACTCGTGGTCTGCAACGGCTTCATCGGGGACACGGTGCTGGGGATCCCCTTCTTCCGCAACCTGCGACGACGGTTTCCGCAGGCGGTCATCGACGTGCTGATCGAACCGGGCGCGGCGGCGGTGCTGGTCCACTGTCCCTATATGAACGAACTCGTGGCCTGGCCGCGGCCGCCGCGTTCGCAGCGACCTCTGCCGGCGGCGCTGGCGTCCATTCTCGGACAGGCGGCATGGCTGCGATCGCGGGGGTATGACCAAGTCTATCTCTTCAAGCGATCGTTCTCGAGCGCCATGCTCGTCTGGCTGGCGGGCATTCCGTGGCGGGTTGGCCATCGATCTGAAGGCCGCGGCGGACTCCTGTCGCGGGCAGTCGGGACTCACCGCGGACGGCATCAGGCGGAGTCCTATCTCGATCTCCTCCGCTGCGACGGCATCGAGGTGGATGATGGTCACAATGAGAATTGGGTGTCGGATCAGGATCGTGCCATGCTGGACAGCCTGCTGGTGGATGTGCCTGCGGGCCGGCCCAAAGTGTTTCTGGCCGTGCGATCGACCAACCGCGAAAAACATTGGCCACTTGATCGCTGGGCGGCCGTGATCGACTGGCTGGTGACGACGCGGGGCTGCGAGGTCGTCTTCTGCGGAGGTCCGGCGGACATCGTGATGCACGGGGAGATCGTCAGCCTGCTCGATTCACGAGTCGCCGGTCATGTTCACGATCACTCGTCTTCCGTGCCGCTGCGCCGGGTGGGCAGCCTGCTCACGCGGATGGATCTCTGCATGGGGATCGACAGTGGTCTGCCGCACATGGCTGCGTCGCACGGCGTGCCTGTGGTGGTGCTGTTTGGCCCCACCGATCCCGAGCAATGGCACCCCTGGAAGACAGCCAGCGAAGTGGTGCAGGCGGGGCAGGCAGCGACGCAGGCGAAGCGGTCGATGCGAGACATCGGCGTCGAGCAGGTAACCGCTGCCGCCACGCGGTTGCTCGACGACAAGGCCAGACGTGGAGAGGCCGTGCGATCCCGGACGGTGCCACTGCGTAGGATGTGCGACGGTGCCGTCGCTTAACTCGCGGCCGCCGTGCCGGCGAGGAAGCCGCTGGCCCAGGCCCACTGGAAATTGAATCCGCCGATCCGGCCGTCGACGTCGAGCACTTCACCCGCGAAATGCAGCCCAGGGCAGAGACGGCTCTCCATCGTGTCGAGGCGGACTTCCGAGAGCGGCACTCCGCCGGCGGTCGCCTCGGCGAGCGTAAAGCCACGGTCTCCAGTGACGTCCACGGGCATGGCGGTGAGCAGGTGCGTGAGCCGCTTTCGCGGTTCGCGGGGCAGGTCGCCGCTGGTCGGCGCACCGGCGAGTTCGCAGAGCCGCCGCGCGAGCCGGTCGGGGAGATGATCCCGCAGGATCGCGAGCGTGCCCCGGCCTTCTGGCTTGAGGAGCAGCGCCTCGACCGCGTCGGGTGAAGTGCCGGGCAGCCAGTTGATGGACAGCCGAGCCGGTGGCGCGGTCGTCGCCTCAGCCTGAATACGGGCGACGAGCCAGTGGCGGCTGATGTCGAGCACCGCAGGGCCGGAGAGGCCGAAGTGGGTGCACAGCGTGCTGCCAGTGCAGGCTTTGAGCCGCTTCCCGTTGGCGGCCGAGAGCACGAGTTCAGCGGGCAGCGTGAGACCAGAGAATTCCCTGATCCAGTGATCCGCCGGCACGATCAGCGGCACCAGTGCCGGCACGATCGGAGCGGTGAGCGAATGACCCAGCGACGCAGCCAGCAGATGGCCGCTGCCGTCGGAGCCCGATTTGGGGAGTGATTTTCCTCCGGTACAGAGGATGACACGGGCTGCCTGGAGTGGCCCCGCCGAGGTCGTGAGGAGAAAGCCAGCCGTGTCGCGGGTGATCGATTCGACTCGTGCGGGATGGACCAGTGTGGTGCCAGCCATGGTGGCCTCGCGGACGAGCGCATCGAGCACAGTCCGTGCCGAGTCAGTGACGGGA
>CANETO010000196.1 GCA_947440895.1 Planctomycetaceae bacterium
CCGCCGGGATCGGTGAAAGCCTCCGACTCGAGGCGAGGATACGCCGACTCGCTTCGGCTTCCCCCGCTCCCGGCTCCTCAACCAGTCAGAGAAGCCACTCCGGCGAACCCGAATCTGGGCTAACGCGGGATAGGCACGAGCGGAGGATTGACGACGTTGGGCGCCGGTGTCGCCGGAAGTGGCTGTGGCTGCAGGGGCTGCGGCTGCAGAGGCTGAATCGGCAGTGGTGGCGGAATGGGCTGCGACGGGATTGGCTGCTGTTGCGTCGGAAACCCGGCCGGCTGCGCTGTGAATGCCGGCTGCGTGGGAACGGCCAACGGGAAGCCCGAGGGCGCGGCGACGGGCGGAGCAGAGGCCACCATCTGCCGGGAGCGGATGTTGAGGTCATCGACCAACTGCTGCACCTCCGGTCGGATCCCGATGCCACGGCTCTGGAACACATCGGTCGGCGTCACCCCAAACCGCCCGTACAGCACCGAGTCGGCGTTGTTGTCGACGGAAAGATCCGCTCCGCCGAGCGACACACCCATAAACAGCCCGCGACTGCGGGCATACGAATAGATCTCGGCGCCGAGCTTTGCATCGGTGCCCGCATTGGCCTGCACGCCGACAGGGCCCGCCGCCACCGAGGCATCGGCGCCGAGCGTGATCTTCTGCCCCTGCAGTACGCCGTTGAGGCTTCGCGGGGTGGCGAACACGAGGAGGATGTCGGCTGACTGCACACCCACCTGGAATCCGACGCTGCCGCCCCCCATCGTCACCATCACGGGCGGGCTCCAGGTGCGATCAGGGTTACGAACATGCAGCACGCCTCGTCCGTAGTTCACGCCGAGGATGAATCCCCCCTTGATCATGTTGGGGAAGATCGCCACGCCCTCGGCCTTCTGGAGCATTGTTGCCGGCAGCGACTCACCGGGATTGGTGAAGAACTGATCGAGCGCCTGCCGGGCACCCACGACGGTCTGGACCTCCGGTTCGCCGCCGGCGACTGGGAACTGCGCGATGGCGGGTCGCAGACCACAGCACACCACCAGGCACAAGACAGAGAAAATAGAGACCAGTCGGGCAGGCATCGTTCGCATGGCGCATCCCTTCGCGGCAAGAAAAAACCGAGGCCAAATAGCCTATCCCGCCAATGCCTTCCCGGTCGACGGCAGTTCGGAACTCGATTCCGGAGCCCATCTGACCAGCGTTTTGCGGCCGGTCGGCCCAACCCGCCGTGTGTCGGTGAAAGCCTCCGACTCGAGGGCAGGATAGCCCGACTCGCTCCGGCTTCCACCGCCCCCGGCTCCTCGAATGATGAACAGACTTCGCATGGCAGGATGGCACGCGAAGCAGCGCCCAGACTCGCGAGGCTGCCTTACGCCAGCCGGGCATGGGCCTCGAGAAGCAGTTCCTCAGTCTCCTCCCAGCCGATGCAGCCGTCGGTAACAGACACGCCGTACTGGAGTCGTGAGCGGTCGCTGTTCACCGGCTGGCTGCCGGGATGGATATTGCTTTCAAGCATCAGTCCCACGATCGATCGGTCGCCCGCCACACGCTGAGAGAGCACGTCGCGCCAGACGATCGACTGTCGGCGGTGGTCCTTGCCCGAGTTGGCATGGCTGCAGTCGACGATCACGCAGGCTGGCAGGCCCGCCGCCTCCAGCTTCGCGCGGGCCTCGTGGAGGATTTCCGGAGAATAGTTGGAGCCGCTACGGCCGCCACGGAGCATCAGCACGCCCCAGGGATTGCCCGTGGTGGAGACGACGCAGGTGCCGCCGTCATTGTCGATGCCGAGAAAGCAGTGCGCGGCACGCGACGACTGCATCGCATCCACGGCGGCCTGCAGGGAGCCGTCGGTGGAGTTCTTGAAGCCCACCGGCATCGACAGCCCGCTGGCCATCTGGCGGTGCGTGGGTGATTCCGTCGTGCGAGCGCCGATGGCGCCAAGCACGATCGTGTCGGCGATGTATTGCGGCGTGATCGGCTCGAGAAACTCGGTCGCCGTCGGCAGCCCCATGCGGGCGATTTCGATGAGCAGTCCGCGGCCCAGTCGCAGGCCCGTCGCCACATCGAATGAATCGTCGAGGTGCGGGTCGTTGATCAGCCCTTTCCAGCCGACCGTCGTTCGCGGCTTCTCGAAGTAGACTCGCATCACAACGAGCAGGCGGTCGTTGACCCGCGCGGCGAGTTTCAGCAGCCGCGAAGCGTAGTCTCGGGCGGCGTCGAGGTCGTGAATCGAACAGGGGCCGACAACGGCCATCAGCCGGGAATCCTCGCCGGCGAGCACCCGTTCGACCGCCTGTCTCCCCTCCACGACCGTTCGGGTGGCGGCCTCGTCGAGTGGCAGGAGCGCTGCCAGTCGAGCCGGCGGTACCAACGGCTCCAGACTGCGGATGCGGAGGTTCGCGGTGGGGGGCACGGAGGCAGCCTGACCAGCAGTGGCGGGGTGGTTCATGCCTTTACTCTACACCACGTCCTGTCCGCGGAATGGGGGCAAGACTTGTGTGGCCGCCCCACCCCACCTCGGTGTTCTCATGCCCCGCCGTCGTCGCAGCCTGCTGGGTGGGGCGCCGCGGCTGCACCACCGTGTGTACTGCATTGAACTGCATCCGGCGGTCAGAAGGCAGGCCCGCTTCCGCCGGCAGAATCCGGACGCGCGGTACGACGCCACCTGCCTCTACGTCGGCTCGACCGGCCTCGACCCCGAGGCCCGGTTTGAAAACCATCTCCGCGGCCACAAGGGCTGCCCCCTGGTGCGGACCTATGGCGTCCGCCTGCGGCCCGACCTTTTTGCCGACTTCCCGGCCATGACCTGGGAAGATGCGGTTGCCACGGAAGCGGCCTATGCCCAGGAGCTCCGCGAACTCCGCTACGCCGTCTACCAGCACTGACCGTCGGCGAAGGGGGGCTGAGGCCACCGCGACCGTCCCTTTCCCCGCCGTCAGCGCGGGCATTTGACCGACCGCGGCGAGGCTGGTTCAATCCGGACGCGGCTTCGCCACGGCGTGGCCGCCAGGAGGCGTTGGCAACCGGCGGACGGGAAGGAACTCGCAGCAGTGACCAGGCATATTTTCGTAACCGGCGGGGTCGTCAGTTCGCTCGGCAAGGGGCTCACGAGCGCCTCGATAGGGATGCTGCTCGAGGCCCGCGGCCTGCGGGTGAAGATGCAGAAACTCGATCCCTACATCAACGTCGATCCCGGCACGATGAGCCCCTACCAGCACGGGGAGGTCTACGTGCTCGACGACGGCAGCGAGACCGACCTCGATCTTGGCCACTATGAGCGGTTCACATCCACCCCGCTGACCCGCCAGAGCAACTACACCACCGGCCAGATCTACCTCTCGGTGATCAACCAGGAGCGTCGCGGTGAATTTCTCGGCAAGACCGTGCAGGTGATCCCGCACGTCACCAACGAGATCAAGGAGATGATCAGGAACCTCGGCGACGCCGAGACCGACGTGGTGATCACCGAAATCGGCGGCACCGTGGGCGACATCGAGAGCCTGCCGTTCCTCGAGGCGATCCGCCAGATGCCGCTGGACGTGGGCCGCGAGAACTGCATGTTCATCCATCTCACGCTCGTTCCCTATCTGAAGGCGGCGGGTGAACTGAAAACCAAGCCGACGCAGCACTCCGTCGGCCTGCTCCGCCAGATCGGCATCCAGCCCGATGTGCTTGTCTGCCGCACCGAGCGTGCCCTCGACATCTCCGATCGCGAGAAGATCGCGCTCTTTTGCAACGTGCCGCTCGAGGCGGTGATCGAGGAACGCGACAAGGACTTTTCGATCTACGAGGTGCCGTTGTCGTTGCAGTCCAACCGCATCGACGAGATCGTCCTGCGGCGGTTCGGGCTGCAGGCCGGCCCGGCTGATCTGGAACGGTGGCATGACCTGCTCCACCGGCTCCGCAACCCAGAGCATGAGATTTCGATCGCTCTGGTCGGGAAATATGCCGAGCACCGCGACGCCTACAAGAGCATCTACGAGGCGCTCGACCACGGTGGCATCGCCCATCGCACACAGGTCCGCGTGCAGCCGATCAAGAGCGAGGACATCGAGCGCGACGGGGCCGAACGACTGCTCGCGGGCTTTGACGGCCTGATCGTGCCGGGAGGATTTGGCGAACGCGGTGTCGAGGGCAAGGTGGAGGCGATCAGCTTTGCCCGGGAGCGACGGATGCCCTTTCTCGGCATTTGCCTGGGGATGCAGTGCGCGGTGATCGATGTAGCACGCAACACCGCCGGTCTGACCGGCGCGCACTCCACGGAATTCGCCCGCGACACCCCCTATCCGGTGATCTGTCTGATGGAGGAGCAGCGGGGCGTGCTCGAGAAGGGGGGCACGATGCGGCTGGGAGCCCAGTCGGCCGTGCTCGCCGACGGCACGAAATCGGCGGCGGCGTATGGCCGCACCGAGATTTCCGAACGGCACCGCCACCGCTACGAGTTCAATCCGAAATACCGCCAGCGACTCGAAGAAGCTGGCCTTGTGATTGCGGGCACGAGCCCAGACGGCACGCTTGTCGAGATCGTGGAACTGGCCGACCATCCCTGGTTTGTGGCCGTCCAATTCCATCCCGAGTTTAAAAGTAAACCCACGGCGGCGCATCCCCTCTTCGCCGGATTCGTGGCCGCCGCTGTGGAACGCCACGCCGGGAGCGCATGGGTAGCCGAGGTCTGAAAAGGAATAGTATGAGCCAAGTCCATCACGACGATGATCGGCCCGAGGAACTCGTTGCCGCCGACGATTCGGCCACGGGGCAGGCGCCCCCGGCGACGTTCGAGTTTCTCGCGCACACGCTCTTCACGCAGGCCCTGATGGCGTTGGGACGCATTCCCAACCCGATCACCAAGCAGGCACACCGCAACCTGCCGACCGCACGGCACTTCATCGATACGCTCACGATGCTGGAGCAGAAGACAGCCGGTAATCTCACCGAGGACGAACAGCGAATGCTCGAAGAGATCCAGCACCAACTGCGGATGATGTACATGAACGAGCA
>CANETO010000197.1 GCA_947440895.1 Planctomycetaceae bacterium
CCTGGGCGTAGCCGCGCAGGCCCACGCTCGCCCGCAGGTGGTCCATCGCCAGCAGGTGGTCCTTCCAGGCGTTGTCGAGAATCTGCAGGAGCACCGAACGCTCCATCCGCTTCATCTCGTCGCGGGAATCGTCGGGCTGAGCGTGCCGCCGCCGACTGGCCGCCGCGAGCACCGCCTTCAGTTCATCCAGATTCGACGAGGCGAGATCGTCTGCTGTGAGTGCGGGGTCGAATCGTTCCTGCGCCCAGGCCAGGAGGCCCTCGCGGTTGAGGCCGCGGCTGCCGTCGGGCAGACGGCCCGAGAAATGCGACAGCCCGACGAGCACCGGGTATTCGATCTCGCGGCGGGCATAGACCTCGCGGGCCTTGCTGCGGACCAGCTTTTTAAAGGCCTGCGGATCGGCGCCGTTCTGCTCCACGGCCGCCAGTTCCTGCGCATCGAGCCCAGCGCCGAACCGCCAGTCAGTCCAGCCGCAGGCGGTCCGTAGGCCGAAGTCGGCATCCAGGAATTTGGCTCCCTCCGCGAGATCGATCCTGTGGATCGCCTCCTGCGCCCGCTCCTGGAGGAATTCGGCGACGTCGTTACGGCCCACCCGCTTCAAATCGCGATCGTTGACGGAGAGCCTCCAGCGGGTGTTGGCGAATGAGGCCAGCGCCGACCAATTCCACTCCGCTTCATCCTCGCCGGGGGGAAGGTTTTCCTCGACGGCTTCGAAGATCTGCGACTCCGACTGCCGTACGGCCTCATCCACCGCCCGCCGCTGGGCCTCTTCCGGGGACATGCCGCGGAAGTCGTTGCCGTCGAGTTCGCAGGAGAGCTGCCCCGACGCCCAGGAGGCGTAGGTCTGCGTGCCGTAATCCCGGTCCAGAAAGGTGCCGATGTTTTGATCGATCTGCCGATCGACCATATCGAGGATGAGTTCGCGGCAGGGCTCGCCATCGAGAATCTTCTGGCGGAATCCGTAGACCCGCTTCCGCTGCTCGTCCATCACCTCGTCGTATTCGAGCAGGCTCTTGCGGACTTCGAAGTTCCGCTCCTCGACCTTTTTCTGCGCGGCCTCGACCCGGCGGGTCACCATCCGGCTTTCGATTGCCTCGCCATCCTGCATGCCGAGCCGCGTGAGCACGTTCTTCACCCACTCGCCGGCGAAGATTCGCATCAGATCGTCTTCGAGCGACAGGAAGAACCGGCTCGATCCCGGATCGCCCTGTCGGCCGCAGCGGCCGCGGAGCTGCAGGTCGATGCGGCGAGCCTCGTGCCGCTCGGTGCCCACGATCTGCAGGCCGCCCATGTCGCGGACGACCGCCCCCTCCTCCTTCATTTTCTGGTGGGCGGATATTTCTGCGACCAGGGCGTCCCATTCCTCCTTTGGCACGTCGAGCCGCGTCGCATATTTATCCTGGAGCTTCGCCCATGCGAGGGTGTCGGGATTGCCTCCCAAAATGATGTCGGTGCCGCGGCCAGCCATGTTGGTGGCGATGGTGACGGCGCTGAGCCTCCCCGCCTGGGCGATGATCTCGGCCTCCCGCTTGTGCTGCTTGGCGTTGAGCACCTGATGGTCCACGCCGCGCTTCTCCAAGAGCTCCGAGAGCCGTTCGCTCTTCTCGATCGAGACGGTGCCAACGAGCACGGGCAGGCCCTTGTGCTGGACCTCCTTCACCTTGGCGACCGGGACCATTTCGGTGGTCCGCTCCCCCTTGGGCTGGAATTCGTGCATGCCGTCGGCCGTCTTGAGGATCGTGCCCAGCTTCCAACTGCCGTCGGTCATGGCCAGGGTGTCCCAGCGGTTGATCCGCTCCACCTCGTCGGCCACCGCGACCCACTTTTCCCGCTCGGTGCGGTAGATGACGTCAGGATGATTGAGACGCTTCATGCCGCGGTTGGGCGGGATGGCGATCACGTCGAGTTTGTAGATCTTCCAGAACTCATTCGCCTCGGTCATGGCGGTGCCGGTCATGCCGCCGACCTTCCGGTAGAGCTTGAAGAAGTTCTGCAGCGTGACGGTGGCAAGGGTCTGCGACTCCTCCTTGACCTTCACTCCCTCCTTCGCCTCGACCGACTGGTGCAGACCGTCGGACCACTGCCGACCCGGCATGAGGCGGCCGGTGAATTCGTCGACGATCACCACCTCGCCGTTCTGCACGACGTAATTCACATCGCGCTTGTAGAGGTGGTGGGCCTTCAGCGAATTGTCGATGAGGTGCGGCCACTCCATGTTGCCAGCGGTGTAAAAACTCTCCACGCCGGCGAGTTTCTCGGCTGTCCGCACGCCCTCCTCGGTGAGGGCCACGGTGTGCTCCTTTTCCTTCACCTCGAAGTGCTGGTCGGCCACCAACTGCCTGGAGATCTGGTCTGCCTTGGAGTATTTCGTGACGTCGTCGTGGGCGGGGCCGGAGATGATCAGCGGCGTGCGGGCCTCGTCGATGAGGATGTTGTCCACTTCGTCGACGATCGCGAAATTGAGCGGACCCTGGCTCTGCTGCAGATGCTTGGGGAAGCGATCATCGCCCCGCGCGGCCATCCGCATGTTGTCGCGAAGGTAATCGAAGCCGAATTCGTTGTTGGTGCCATAGGTGATGTCGCGGGCGTACGACTCCTGCCGCTCGCCGGAATCCATCCCCGACTGGATCGCACCGACCGAAAGACCAAGTCCGATGTAGAGCGGACCCATCCACTCCATGTCGCGGCGGGCGAGGTAGTCGTTGACGGTCACCACATGCACGCCCTTGCCCTCCAGGGCATTCAGATAGGCCGGCAGGGTGGCAACGAGGGTCTTGCCCTCGCCGGTGATCATCTCGGCGATAGCCCCCGAGTGGAGCACCATGCCACCGATCAGCTGAACGTCGTAGTGCCGCATGCCCAGGAACCGGCGGCCCCCCTCGCGGCAGACGGCAAAGGCCTCGACCAAGATGTCGTCGAGGGTTTCACCGCCGGCGAGCCGTCGGCGGAATTCCGCCGTCTGGCCCCGGAGCTCGGCCTCGGACATGGCCCGGTATTTCGGCTCCAGGGAGTTGATCGCCTCGATCCGGGGCTCCAAACGCCTGAGATAGCGGGCATTGGACGAGCCGAACAGCCCGGTGATGAACCGCTCCAGTCGGGAGCCGGTACCGGCGGCCACGTTCGAGAAACCGTCCCAGAGGCGTTCAAGCTGTTGCATAGTGAAATGTCGTCCTTTGGAACGATTGTCGCGGTCAGCCCGCGGATGGGTCAAGGCGACCCGGTGTTGGGCGCAGGGAAAAAAGTCGTCATAGTGCGTGCTGCCACGCCGGCGAACTGGCGTGCTCACCGCCCCCACGAGCTGGTTCCATGCCATTGACACCCGCCGAACCGGGGATGTTTCGCGACGTTTCCGGGCAGTTGCTTTTCCTCGGCACCGGCACGAGCGTGGGCGTGCCGGTGGTGGGGTGCGCATGTGCGACCTGCCAAGGGGGCGACCCCCGCGACAGCCGCACCCGCACCAGCGTTGTCCTCGGCCTGCCGGCAGGGACGCTGCTGATCGACACCACCCCCGACCTCCGCACGCAGCTGCTCCGCGAACGCATCCAGGGGGTGGATGCCGTGCTCTACACGCACGATCACGTCGACCATGTCTACGGCCTCGACGATATCCGGCCGATCTGCTTCACCTCAGGTCGATCGTTGCCACTCTCGTGTGAGGAACGCGTGGAGCGTCGGATCCGCACCGCCTTCGACTATGCCTTCTCCTCGGAGCCGCCGGCAGGGGGCGGTGTGCCCAAGGTCGTATTCGCACGGATTGGGCTCGAACCGTTCGAACTGCTCGGGCAGCGGATCGTGCCGCTGCGGCTCAAGCACGGACCATTTGACGTGCTCGGCTTCCGCTTCGGCAACCTCGCCTACTGCACCGACACGAACTGCATCCCCGACGAGACCTGGCCATTGCTCGAGGGCGTCGACACGCTGATCCTCGACTGCCTGCGGCCGACGCCGCACCCGACGCATTTCTCGCTTCCAGAATCGCTCGCCGTGGCGGCGAGAGTGAAGGCCCGCCGCACGCTTTTCGTTCACATGGGGCACGAGATGCCGCATGCCGCCACGCAGGCTGAACTCCCCGCCGGCGTTGAACTGGCGTACGACGGGCTCGTTGTGCCGCTGGTATGACGGGCTGCGTGCCGGTGACGGTTCGGGGCTGCCCATGCCCCGTCGCACCACAGCGTCAGGCCCGGAGGGCCGGGTTAACACCAGCCGACGGAGGTCGGCCAAGCGAAAATGGCAGGATGCCATGTTTCGCGTGAACACAGCACACGGGCAGCCCCTCACGGATTCCGCAAGACACATGAACCCGCGGCGTTAGGCCTGGAAGGCCTGTCCATTTTTTGTGGCTGGTGCCATGGCGAAGAGTAACCGGGCTGCGGCGCCGGAATCGATGGCAGCCTCGGCAGTTGCTCTGGCGGTGGGCAGGTCACTGGCTCTGTCGGCTGCCCAGAGCACCGCGGCCGCGTTGAGCACCACGACGTCGCGGCGGGGGCCCTTTGCCCCTGCGAGCACGTCGCGGATCGCTTTGGCGCTCTCCACCGGGCCAGCCACCGCCAACTCCTCGATGCGGACGGCCGGCTGCATTGCGATGCCAAAGTCTTCTGGAGTCCACCGCGACCGCGTGGTCATCCCGGCCGACACATCGATCACGTCGGTTGGGCCAAACAGGCTGATCTCGTCGAAGGCGGTGGCCGTGTCGCCGACATGCCCCGAGACCACGAGCGTGCGTTGTGCGCCCAGCAGCCGAGCGGCCTCAGCCAGTGGTTCCCGCGCAGCTGCCCGGCCAACACCGATCACCTGCACGGTGGCGCCGGCGGGATTGCAGAGCGGCCCGACGAGGTTAAACACCGTCGGCCGCCCGAGTGACCGCCGCAGCGGGCCAACACGGGCCATGGCCGGATGGTGCACTGGCGCGAGGCAGAAACAGAAACCAAGGTCAGCGAGCAGGTGCGCGGAAGCCTCCGGCGGCACTCCGACCG
>CANETO010000198.1 GCA_947440895.1 Planctomycetaceae bacterium
CCCTCCACGGCCACCGAATCACCGCGTAGGGTCAGATCGAAAAGAACTCGTCGAGTCGCTCGACCTGCCGGGCCTGTTCGGCCACCGGCTGGAAACTCGATTCGAGGCTGTTCCGCAGGAGCGTGTAGGCATCGGCCGCGGTCAGCGGCAGGCGTGCGAATGACTGACGGAGATTCTCGTTCACATAGCCGCCGAAGTAGGCGGGATCGTCGGAATGCACGCTCGCCCGCAGGCCCGCGGCGAGTAGCTTTGGCAGATTGTGGTGGGCGAGCGTGTCGAACACGCGGAGCTTCACGTTGGAGAGCGGGCAGACCGTCAGCGGAATCCGCTCCCGCACCAGCCGGGCGACCACGCTCTGGTCCTCGAGGCACCGCACGCCGTGGTCGATCCGCTCGGCACCGAGGGCATCAAGGGCTGCCGTGATCGAGGCGGGCGGTCCCTCTTCGCCCGCATGGGCGACGGCGTGGAGGCCGAGCCTGCGGCAGCGATCGAACACCTTCGCGAATTTTTCGGGCGGGTTTCCCTGCTCGCCCGAGTCGAGGCCAACGGCGAGCAGATGCTGCCTGAAAGGCTCGGCTCGTTCGAGGGTCTCGAAGGCCTCCCGTTCCGTGAGATGCCTCAGGAAGCACATGATCAGCGCGGCCGAGATGCCCAGTTCATCCTGCGCCCGGGCGATCGCCCGCGACATGCCACCGATCACGGTCTCGAAGGGCACGCCTCGTGCGGTGTGGGTCTGCGGATCGAAGAAGATCTCGGCGCGGACCACGTTGTCGGCATGGGCGCGCTCCAGATACGCCCATGTTAGATCATGAAAATCGTCTTCGGTGCGGAGCACGGCCGCGGCGGTGTAATAGACATCGAGAAAGCTCTGCAGATCGGTGAAGGCAAACGCCCGCCGCAGCGACTCCGGCGAATCGTAGGGCAGCGCGACGCCATTGCGGCGGCCGATCTCGAAGGCGAGCTCCGGCTCGAGCGTGCCCTCGATGTGCACATGCAGCTCCGCCTTGGGCGCGGCCGCGATCAGGGACGGAAGCCGGTCGGGCTCAATACGTGAAAAGTCGGGAGGCATCGAAACTACAAGAGCGACGGGAGCAGATGTGTTTGGCACCATACGTCGTATTCCCCCGTGGGGGCAAGTTTTCAACTTGCCCGGTGGGGTTACGCCGGTATCTTGAGAGCACCATGCACCGCAGACACCAAAGGGCTTCTCCATGACCACGACCGCCAAGCCGATCCTGTTCCTCCTCCGCGCCGGATTCCCTGATCCCAAGCATGGCCCGGAAGGCTTGTATTGCCCGGAGTGCGCGACCGTCGCCGGACTCCTCTACTACTATCCAAAGCTCGTCGAGGCACTCGACGTCAGACTGGTCGATGTCCCGCGACCCCGACCCGAGGTAGTGGCGATGGTCGGTGAGGAAAACCAGTCGTGCCCGGTGCTCGTCCTCCCGCAGGGCGATCTGCCTGCCGGCGTTCCGGTGGCCAACGGCCGGGCCTTTATCTCCGGGCCCGAGCCGATCGTGAACTTCCTCGCCGATCGCTACGGCACTGCCCGGTCGCACTGACCGCCCGCCCGAATCACGTCTCCGAGATTCACCACGCCGAAAGGCTGATCGGACCACACCCATGTCACGCCCGCGTCCCAATCCGTTCTACGCGATCCTCGGCATCGTGGGGTTTCTGTTCACGATCACCGCGACGAGCTATTGCCTGTTCGTGCTCCGGGGTGTGCGGCCTGAGAGCCTGTCGACGGCGCCCCACGCCCTTGAAAGCCTGATGAACAAGTACGGTGTCTCACTTCTGGCCGGCCAACTCGCCGTGCTCGCGATCGCAACGGTGGGCGCCGTGGCCATGGATCACTTCGAGGGGGAACGGCAGAAGCGGGAGCGGGAGCAGGAGTCGGCGGCCAAACGCAACCGTGACCGCGACGCCGGGACGGAAAGATCGTGACCATGTCGGCCGCTCGGCAGATCGAACGGCTGCGGGAGCAGATCCGGCATCACGACCGGAAGTATTACGTCGAGGCGGCGCCGGAGATCAGCGACCGCGACTACGACCGCCTCCTGGCGGAACTCCGCGAATTCGAGGCGAAACATCCTGAACTCGTCGTGGCCGACAGCCCCACGCAGCGGGTCGGCGACGAGCCGGTGCCGGAACTCGAGTCGGTGCGGCACCGGCTGCCGATGCTCTCGATCGACAACACCTACAGCGCCGCCGACCTCGTCACTTGGGGACGCCGCGTCGAAAAGCTCCTGCAGGAGTCGGACTCTGGCCCCATCGAGTGGGTGCTGGAGCTGAAAATCGACGGCGTGGCCGTCTCGCTCACCTACGAGCACGGTCTGCTCGTGCTGGGAGCGACCCGCGGCAACGGCACGGTCGGCGACGACATCACGCACAACGTGCGCACGATCCATGGCGTGCCGCTGCGGCTGGCCCTCGACAGCCCGCCTGAACGGATCGAGGTTCGCGGCGAGGTCTACATGACCAACTCCGACCTCGTCGCCCTCAACCAGCAGCAGGCGGAGGCGGGGCTCGCCCCCTTCGCCAACACGCGGAACGTGGCCGCCGGCAGCATCCGCCTGCTCGATCCGCGGGAGTGCGCCGGCCGGCCTCTGCGGTTTTTCTGTCACGGCGTCGGAGATGCGACCGGCCTCGGCGCGGCGTCGCAATCGGAACTGCTCGCGTGGGCGCTGCAGGCGGGAATGCCCGTTGCGCCGCGGACCCGCACGTTTGCTTCTCTCGATGCACTCGTCGAACACGGCACGGGCTTGATCGAGGAACTGCACTCGCTCGACTTCGAGGTAGACGGCTTTGTGATCAAGGTGAACCGCTTCGATCAGCAACGCCGGCTCGGCACGACCGCAAAGAGCCCCCGCTGGGCCATCGCCTGGAAGTTCGAGAAGTTCGAGGCCACGACGAAGCTGGCGGGCATCCGCGTACAGGTAGGCCGCGGCGGCACGGTCACGCCCGTGGCGGATCTCGAACCGGTGGAGCTTGCAGGCACGATCGTCCGCCGCGCGAGTCTGCACAACGCCGACGAAGTGGCTCGGAAGGATGTCCGCGTGGGGGACGTGCTCGTTGTCGAGAAGGCGGGCAAGGTGATCCCGCACGTTGTCCGCGTTGAAAAGCATCTGCGAACGCACGACCTTGAGCCCTGGTCGCCGCCCACTGAGTGCCCTGAGTGTGGCACGCCACTCGAGCGTGATCCCGAGGGCGTCTACATCCGCTGCCCAAACGTCGACTGCCCGGCTCGGTGCCGCGAGCGGCTCAAGTTCTTCGCATCGCGCGGCGCGATGGACATCGAGGGCCTCGGTGACAAGCTCGTCGAGCAGCTCGTCGCGACGGGCCTCGTGAAGGACTACGCCGATCTCTACGCACTGTCGGCCGTCCAGCTCGAGCCGCTCGAACGGATGGGCGAGAAATCCGCGCAGGCCCTCGTCACGCAGATCGCCGCCAGCCGCAGCCGCGGGCTCGTCCGCGTGCTCAACGCGCTCGGCATTCGCCACGTCGGCCCGCGGGTGGCCTCCCTGCTCTGCCGACGGTTTCCATCGCTCGACCAGCTCCGCGTGGCAAGCATCGACGAGCTCTCCGCCGTGGAAGACATCGGCCCGGTGATCGCGGCCAGCGTGCACGAGTGGCTGGCGAGCAGCTATGGGAACAGGGTGCTGCGGGGCCTCGAGCAGGCAGGCGTGGCCCTGGACGTGCCGGAATCAGAGCGGATGGGCGAGGGGCCGCTCACGGGCAAGACCCTGGTGGTGACGGGCTCGCTCGCCGGCTTCTCGCGGCAGGAGGCCGAGGAGGCGATCCGCAAGGCGGGCGGACGGGCGTCGGGCAGCGTGTCAAAGAAGACCGACTACGTCGTGGCCGGCGAGGAGGCCGGCAGCAAGATGGAGAAGGCCACGAAGCTCGGCGTGAAGGTGATCGACGAGGCGGCGTTCAGATCGCTGCTCGCCGGCGACGGCTGAGAACGAACTCACCGCAGGGTCGGCAGGTCGACCGGCCGTTGGTCGGCAATGGCGGCAGGCTCGCGGGGCGTCGCATCGCCTCCTGCAGGCAGGCTGGAAAAGACCTTGGGCTTCGAAAGATCGACCATGCCTGCGAGCGCTGCGGGATCCTGCGGCACGGCATCGGCTTTCGCGTCGCGTTTGTGAATGGCACGGCCGGCGAATGCGGGCTCGTCGTGAATCTCGCCGTCCTGATAGGGCCCGGCCCCGAAGAGCCAGCGGTCGCGGGCATGGCTGGCTACATGCTCCTCACCGCTCTGCCAGATCGGCTGCCCCGTTTCCCGCTCGTAGGCATAGACGCTGAGCTTTGCCACGCCGCGCTGCTCCGAACGCTTGGACAGCACCAACTCCGGTGTGGAGGTTGCGTTGCCTTGCACGGTGACGCTGGTCGCCGGAATCCCGAGCAGCACCGAACTCCGATCGGTGCCAACCGCTCCCGCCCGGGCTTCGACCACCACGTCAGCCGCATCGCGGTCCTTGGCCAGCAGACAGCCAGAGGCCATCAACTGGTGCCGCAGGGCGCTTTCGAGATATTTGCCGTCTTGGACGTCATCCATGAATGCGGTTTCGAGGAAAACGCTCCTGCCTGCCAGCGGGCGGACGTCGACCCGCATGACGGCACGGTCGATCGCCTGGGACACGAGCAACTGCTCCGTGGCGGTGCGTTTCGAATCGCTCATCCGTGTCGTGCCACAGCCCGCAAGCATGAGCAGCATCGGCAGGACGGCAAGCCGGACCAGCACCGAATCACACGCGTCGTCCATCATGCTTCGCACGTCAACGCTCGTCGGAAGGGGCTTTGGCTCAGAAGTCAGTTCGCACAGGCCGAACGGGGCCGCGGAGGCTAGCAACTTCCCTCACCGGGAGAAAGAGCGGCGGAAAGCCGGTTTTCGCATGCTCTACGAGCACACATGCGGGTTCGCTCCAGCGGCTGAATCCGATTGTTGAAGGAGCCGGGGGTCGGTGGAA
>CANETO010000199.1 GCA_947440895.1 Planctomycetaceae bacterium
ACCTGCTTGCGACGCCGGCAACGGCTGCTGCGAGCCGGCCTGCGACGCCGGTGCTGGCTGCTGCGAGCCGAGCTGCGGTGCTGCGAAGGGCTGCTGCAAGAAGAAGCATGACCTCTTCGGCGGTCTGAAGGGTCTGTTTGCTTGCAAGAAGAAGAGCCGTGGTTGCACGGACAGCTGCTGCGAGCCGGCGTGCGACGCTGGCAACGGCTGCTGCGAGCCGGCCTGCGGTGCTGGTAACGGTTGTGCGGAACCTGCTTGCGACGCCGGCAACGGCTGCTGCGAGCCGGCCTGCGACGCCGGTGCTGGCTGCTGCGAGCCGAGCTGCGGTGCTGCGAAGGGTTGCTGCAAGAAGAAGCATCGGATCGCTGACCTGCTGAAGTCGATCCACCAGGCGAAGAAGAACCTTTGCCACAAGTCGAAGAGCTGCTGCGAGCCCGACTGCAGCGCCGGCTGCTGCGAGCCCGGCTGCGGTGCCGAGCCGGCCTGCGGTGCATGCGATTCCTCGTCGGTTGCCCCGGCCCCCACGCCCGATGCGTCTGCTCGCAAGCAGACCACCGGCAAGGTGGTGGCGGTGAGCCGCACGGTTTCTGCCAAGTGATGATCGGACGATAGGTCGAGCGGAGATCTGTTGCCCGACTTCGGCCAGTGAGCTCCGCCCGGGACCAAAAGTCCCGGGCGGAGTTTTTTATTGCGCCCTACAGCACGTCGGCTGCGGCGCCCTGGCGAGCGATCCGGCCCGCTTCGAGTTCCACGACCCGTGTGGCTGCCCGCCTGGCAAAGCCATGGTCGTGCGTGACCACCACCATGGTCTGACCGGCCTGGGCCAACTCGACGATCACGTCCATCACCTCCGCGGTCATGGCCGGGTCGAGGGCGCTGGTCGGCTCATCGAAGAGCATCACCCGGGGCCGCATCGCCAAGGCTCTGGCGATCGCCACCCGCTGCTGCTGGCCGCCCGAGAGTGTGGCCGGCCGGGCGTTCGCAAACGACCGGAGCCCCACCCGGTCGAGCAGGTCGAGGCCGCGAACGCGTGACTCGTCTACGGACATGCCGAGCACCACGCGGGGCGCCAACGCCACGTTGTCGACCGCTGACAGGTGGGCGAAGAGATTGAACTGCTGAAACACCATGCCGACATCGCGACGCAGACGTTCGAGAAGGCCCGGGGAGTGGGGCCCCGGCTCGAGCCGATGGCCGGCGACCGTGATGCTCCCGGCGTCGAATGTCTCCAACCCGTTCAAACACCGCAGCAGCGTGCTCTTGCCGCTCCCGGATGGTCCGACGAGCGCCGTCACGGTGCCCTCGGCGCCCGCGAGGCTCACCTCCTCGAGCACGCGAACGTGCGCCCGCGACTTGGTCAGCGATGACACGGTGATCACGGTACGGTCAGCCCTCCGCCATGCTGCCGCCGGCCGGCCGTTCGAGCCGCCGCTCGAACCAGCGCGAAAGCAGCGCCAGCGGCCAGCTCATGCAAAGATAAAGCAGCGCCGTAACGATGGCCAGTTCCACGATTCTGCCGGTCGACAGTGCGAGCACGCTGTACCGCTTGGTGAGTTCGACGATGGTGATCGCCGAACAGACGCTCGTATCCTTGAAGAGCGCGATGAAATCGCTCGTGACCGGTGGCATCACGATCCGCACCGCCTGCGGCACCAGCACATGCCGCAAGGCCTGCCACTTCGAGAGCCCAAGCGCCAGGCTCGCCTCGAATTGCCCCGGGGGCACGGCCTTGAGCCCAGCCCGATAGATCTCCGACTCGTAGGCCGAATAGTTCAGCGCCAGCCCCACGATCGCCGCCACCAGCGCCGGCAATGCCAGGCCGATCTTCGGCAGCAGAAAGAAGATGGCGTAGAGCTGGAGCATCAACGGCGTGCCGCGGAGCACCTCCACGTAGCCTGTCAGCAGCGGCCGCAGCCATGCCGGCCCATGCATCCTCCCCACGGCCACGGCCAGGCCGATGCCGACCGCCAGTGGAAATGCCAGGCAGGAGAGGAGGATGGTCATCCCCGCGGCCTTGAGCAGCAGCGGCAGCGTGTCGCGGCAGAGTTCGCCCAGACTCTTCCGGCGGGCGACGGGGATCTCGGCAGCATCACGGAGGAGCAGCATCTGCTGCCGGCCGGCGAGGTCCCAGTGGTCGTAGAGAGCCTTCAGTCGACCATCGGCGATCAGCCGTCCGATCGCCGCGTCGATCGCCGCCGAAAGCTGCGGCGTATCGCGGGCCGTGAGGATGGTGTAGAAGCCCCCTTCAAAGGGCCGCTCCACCGTCCGCAGTCGGCGGAAGCGGTCGGCGTAGAACGTGAAAATGCAGTCGTCCATCACGGCGGCATCGAGCACACCGGTCGAGACCTGCTCCAGCGAGTCGATCGTGCCGTCGTAGCCGATCACGTCGATCTCCAGGTCGGTCCGCGACCGCATCACGCTCTCGGCGGCCGAGCCGGTGAGCACCCCGACCCGCCAGCGGCCCCCGGGCCCGGGCGAGGCCAGCTTTGCCAGCGTGTCGATCGGTCCGTCGCGACGGGCCAGCAGCTGGAGGCTATACGCGAAGTAGGGCCGCGAGCAGTGGTAGTCCCGCTGCCGGTCGGGCGTCAGTTCGATGCCATTGATGACACAGTCGGCAGTGCCGCCCAAGAGCAGCGGCAGCCGATCCCACTGCCCCTGCTGAAACCGTGCCTTCACACCCAGCTCTTCTGCCACGAGCGCCGCCAGATCGACTTCGAAACCGGTCAGCTGCCGCGGGTCCGCGGGGTCGGGAAACACGTGAGGCCCACCCCCCTCCTGATCCGCGGCCCAGACCAGTTCCCCGCGGGACACCACCTTGTCGAGGTCCGCTGCAACGGTGGCCGAAGTCAGCGCAGGAACGAGGAGCACGGCACACAGCAAGCATTTCATAGCAACTCTCCACGGAGCCTGCCGAGGCCGCCGGCCGGTTCGGCCAGTCGGGCGACCAGGGTCTCGTGGTCGCGGCCCAGCTGATCGCCCTGATCGATGAATCGGGCCGTCACATCGGCGGCTGTCGCGAAGTCGGCGAGCAGCGGAGCCGTGAGATGAGCTTCGGGCAGCCTGGACACAAGCTTTTGAATGTCGGCATCGAGCCCGACACGAACACGCGCGAACGCGATCCACCGCAGCAGGAATCCCCAGAGGATCACCCAGACGAATGCCTCCTGCAGAAAGCCGCCGCCATCCACCACGCGGCCCTGCCAGAGATGCCCCACAAAGAAATTCCAGCCTGCCCGTGCGAGCACCGCGACCACGAGCCCTGAAAAGAGTCCCTCGCAGACCCAGCGAAACATCGGCCCGTCGATCCGTCCGCGCCGCTCGGCGACGAGTCGATCGATGCCCACAGCAAGCCAGGCTGTAATCCGGTTCAGAAGTGGACCGACGGTCGTCGCCATGCGGGATTCATCGAGCCGGGCCCGGCCCACCAGCGGCTCCGTCAGCCGGGCCCGCGACGAGAGCCCTGACAGCACACTCCGCGACTGCTCGACCTCCGCGGCAGAGAGCCCCAGCTCCTCGACGGCCTGCCAGTTGGCCTGGCCTTCCGGCAGCGGACTGGCCGCCTGCCCGGAGAGCAGCCGACTGATCAGGCCACCGCCGGCGGCCCGCAGCCGCGGCCAGAAGCTGCTGATCGATTCCACCACATGGAGAAAACTCGCGAACAGTCCGCCGTGCCAGCGTTCGACGATCTCGCTGGTGAGGATCCGCTGCCAGTCTGTACGGCTGGCCTGCAGTCGAGACGCCACCGACCGCGCGAGAATCCCCTCCAGTCTGTTGTTCTCGCTGGCGACGCCGGCGTTGAGCTGGGCTACGGGCTCGCGCAGCGGTGCCAGACTCTCCTGCGACTGCCGGAGGAACCAGCCTGCCAGATCGAGACTGCCGGTACGCCGGACGCGGCGGGCGGCACGGCCCACCAGCTCCGCATCGATCGCCTCCACCAGCTCGCGGAAGCCGGCCGCGGGCTCGAGGCCGGCGGCGGTCCGCTCGGCCGCCTCCAGCGCGTCGAGTCTGAAGATATGCGGGACGGCGAAGCCCTCTGATTCCAGTTCCCGCCGCCAGTCGTCTCGGATGTCGGGATCCCGCGAGGCATGGGTCTGCACAAAGAGCAGCGGCCGGCCCGGGGCAAAGGCGGCCACCTCACGGGCAACGACCCAGGAGCGGTATTTTTGCGCGGTCGAGACGAGCAGGAGCACGTCGCAGGCGGGGAGGACCGCCTCGAGAAGATCACGGTTGTGATTGCCGTCGCTGGGCCGGACAGGGCTGTGGGGCGCCTGTCCGCCGCCCTGCCCTGGTTCGGCCTGCGTGTCGGGGTCGGGGCAGTCGACGAGCACGATGTTGGCGACCGCAGCGGCGGCACTCCGAACCACACGGGCGTTCATCGCGTCGATCGGCAGCCAGGAGAGATCCACGTCGCGGGCCGCGACCACCACCGGGTTGATCGTCGTCGGCCTCGCGATGTCGCCAGCCGGACTCACGTCGCAGCCGGCCAACGCGTTGACGAGCGTGCTCTTGCCGACGCCCGTGCCACCGATCACGCCGACGACGAGCATCCGCGAGAGTTCCCGGCGGGCGCGGTCGAGGCGGGGCTCGATCTGTTCCCATTCGGCACGCACATTCCGGGCCGGTGCCCAATCGGGCAGCGATCCACTCCAGCGGGCGAGGTTCTCCACCAGATCATCGAAGCTGGCGAAGTCGATCGCCTCGTCACCAACATGGTCCGTTGTCATCGGGAAACCTCCCGGTCTTTGGCCTCTGCGAGATGCGGGCCGAGCTCCCGATCACAATCCTGGAGCAGCTGCCGTGCCCGCGTCACCTCTGGGGCCGCAGCGGCGTTGGCCAGCCGATCGATCTCCTCGAGCCGGTCGCCAAGCACCACATCGTGCAGCGTCTCCGCAAGCACGCGGCTGCGTTCCGCCGACCAGCCGGCAA
>CANETO010000200.1 GCA_947440895.1 Planctomycetaceae bacterium
CAATCTCGGCACTGAGGGGGGACAACGTGGTGACCAACAGCCCGAACATGCCCTGGTACAGTGGCCCGCCGCTGATGACGCTCCTGGAGACGGTCTACATCGGTTCCGACCGCAACCTCGAGGACTTCCGCTTTCCGGTGCAGGTGGTGCTCCGGCCGAACCTGGATTACCGCGGCTTCGCGGGCACGATCGCCTCGGGCATCATCCGTCGCGGGGACGAGATCATGTCGCTCCCCTCTCGCAAGAAGAGCCGCGTGAAGTCGATCGTGACCTTCGACGGCGAACTCGAAGAAGCCTTCGCGCCGCAGTCGGTCACGCTCACCCTCGAGGATGAGATCGATTCCAGCCGCGGCGACATGTTCGTCCGGCCGGGTAACGTGCCCAAAGTCGATCAGCGATTCGAGGCGATGGTGGTCTGGATGGCCGAGGAGCCGCTGGTGCCGGGCCGTCAGTATCTCTTCAAGCAGACGAGCAAGGTCGTCCCCGGCGCGGTGAGCACGCTGGGGTATCGCGTCGACGTGAACACGCTCCACCGCCAGCCGGCCCCGACGCTGGCGCTCAACGAGATCGGCCGCTGCTCGGTCACGCTCACCAGCCCCATTGCCCACGACGCCTACCGCCGCAATCGCACCACCGGCGGCTTCATCATGATCGACCGGCTCACCAGCGCCACCGTCGCGGCAGGCATGATCCTCGACCGCGAGGCGGAGGAGACGGCGGGCGATCACTGGGGCGACTCAGAGTCCGCCGAACACCTGCACGCCGAAAAGAGCGGCGTGACGCCAACGGAACGGGAGGCGCGGTTCGGGCAGAAACCGGTCACGGTGTTGCTCACCGGCCTCACCGGTTCAGGCAAGTCGACGATCGCCCGGGCGCTCGAACGCACGCTCTTCGATCGGGGCCGGGGAGTTGTGGTGCTCGACGGGCAGAACATGCGGCTGGGCATCAGCAAGGACCTGGGCTTTACCGCAGCGGATCGGAGCGAGAATCTGCGGCGGAGCGCCGAAGTCGCCCGGCTGTTCAACGATGCCGGCCTGCTCTGCATCGCGGCCTTCGTTGCCCCCGACGAGGCTGTCCGGCGGAAGGTGGCCGACCGCGTCGGCAGCGACCGGTTTTTCGTGGTGCACCTCGCGGCTCCCGTGGAGGTCTGCCGCACCCGCGATACCGAGGGGCACTACGCGCTCGCTGACCGGGGCGAACTTACAGATTTCCCCGGCGTCTCGGCAGCCTATGAAGCCCCTGTGCAGCCTGACCTCGTGCTGCCGACGCATGAATGGCCGGTGAGCCGCTGCGTGGACGCGGTCGTGAAGCTTCTTGAATCCCGCGGCACGATCTGATGACCGCCTTGATCGGTATCCTCACCGTCTCCGACCGGGCCAGTCGGGGCGAGTATGCAGACGAGGGCGGCCCCGCCATCCGCGACTATCTGGCTGAGGTTCTGACCTCAGCGTGGCAGCCCTGCGAACGGATCGTGCCGGACGATCTCGACACCATCGCCGCTGCCATCCGGCAGTTGGCAAAGGCCGGCTGCTGCCTCATCGTGACAACCGGCGGCACCGGGCCGGCGCCACGGGATGTGACGCCCGAGGCCACAGAACAAGTCTGCACGAAGATGCTCCCCGGGTTTGGTGAGCTAATGCGGCAGGTGTCGCTGCGGCAGGTGCCGACGGCGATCCTCTCGCGTCAGACGGCGGGTGTCTGCGGTGGGGCGCTGGTCGTCAATCTGCCTGGACGGCCCAAGAGCATCCGCGAGTGCCTCGAGGCTGTGTTCCCGGCCATCCCCTACTGCATCGATCTGATCCACACCGGCCAGCCGACACCGCCGCGGCTCGATACAAACCCCGAACGGCTCGTGGCGTTTCGTCCGAAAACGTAGCCGCCGGATTCACGAGAAACACGACATCCTGCCGGATTCCACAAGTTGAAAACTTGTGGCCACGGGGTCAAACGCTTCGGCGATCTCTCCCGTGGCGGCAAGTTTCCAACTTGCCGAGTCAGGCTAGCCGCCGTGCAATCTGCGGCGCGAAGTAGGTGAGAATGCCGTCGGCCCCCGCCCGCTTGATCACCAGCAGGCTTTCCAGTGCCGCCTGCTCGCCGTCGATCCAGCCGTTGGCGGACGCGGCATGGATCATCGCGTATTCGCCGCTCACCTGATAGGCAAAGGTCGGCACCCCAAATGCCTGTTTGACACGGTGGATGATGTCGAGCGACACACCCGCCGGCTTGACCATCACCATGTCGGCCCCCTCCTCCAGATCGAGGGCGACCTCGCGGATTGCCTCGTCGCTATTGGCCGGGTCCATCTGGTAGGTCTTCTTGTCGGCCGCGCCGAGGTTCGCCGCACTACCAACCGCGGCGCGGAAAGGACCGTACAACGCCGAGGCATACTTCGCGGCGTAGGAAAGGATGCAGACATCCTGCCGCCCAGCACCGTCGAGGGCCCGGCGGATCGCCCCCACCCGGCCGTCCATCATGTCGGACGGGGCGACGATCTGGCAGCCCGCCTCGGCCAGCACCACCGCCTGACGGCAGAGCACCTCAACGGTCTCGTCATTGAGAATCCGGCCATCCCGGAGCAGGCCGTCGTGGCCGTGGCTGGTATAGGGATCGAGGGCCACGTCGCAGATGACGCCCACTGCGGCGCCACAGTGCCGTCGAATCGCCCGGACAGTGCGGCAGACAAGATTGTCTGGATCGGTCGCATGGGCGGCGTCATCCGACTTGAGCCGTGGCTCCACCACTGGAAAGAGTGCAACGGCTGGAATGCCCAGTTGCCGTGCCTCATCGACCGCTTTCACAACGCCGTCGATCGAGAGCCGCTCCACACCCGGCAGACTCGGCACCGGGAGGCTCGCCTCGTGGTCATGCACAAAGAGCGGCCAGACCAGGTCGGCTGGGGAGAGCAGCGTCTCCGCCACCATCCGCCGGAGCCAGGGATGCTGACGATTCCGTCGCAGACGGGTCGCGGGAAAGGCTTCGGAAGCTGTCATCGGCTCAGGTCCTCTTCCCAGTCATGGATCACAGCGATCATCGATCACGACGGCCGATGCGAGCGGTGGGTGGAGCCCACCGCCATCGCCGGTCAGTGTCGCCACGGCACACGACTCATCAGTTTCCCACACCGCAACCCGCCGCGCCACCACGCCCAGATCGGAGAGCACGCCCGGCGCGACGGCCTCGAGCAGATAGCGGGCCATGTTCTCGGCTGTCGGGTTATAGGGCATCACGAAATACTTGGTTGGCTCCACCAGGCGGATCGCCGCCAGGGCGCTTGTGTCTGCTTCGAAGATCAGGAAGGCGTGGTCCCAGTGGGCATCGAGCCAGGCGAGAATCCGCTGCTTGATCATCGAAAAGTCGACGATCCGGCCGACACTGTCCACCTCGCTGCCGCCGCCGGCGGCCACCACCTCGATGTCGACCCGGTAGTTGTGCCCGTGAAAGAAGGCGCACTTGCTCTCGTGGCGATAGAGACGGTGCCCCGCGCAGAACTTCAACTGCCGAATCAGCGAAAGCTGCGTGCTGGCGGAATCATGCATGCCACACCTCCTGGGATTCTCGTCCGGGAATCACTTCCAGCCCATCCTTCAGGCGGAGACCGTCTCTCGGGAGATCGTCTCCAACCGGATCGGCTGGATGTCAAACTTGGGATTCTGGCCGAGAAACCGGCAGGGATTGTTGTGGAATACGTCGATCGCCTCCTGCACGGAGTGGCCTCGGCGGCGGTATTCGAGGATGCACTCCTGCAGCGTGAAGGGATCGCTCGGGCCCCAGTCGGCTGAGGAGTTCACGAGGATTCTCTCGGTGCCATATTTCTCCAGCATGTCGACGGCGCGTTTCGGCGAGCACTTCGTGATGGGATAGAGCGTGAAGCCGACCCAGTAGCCGGCGTCGAGACAGGGCCGGATCGTCTGCTCCTCGACGTGGTCGATCCAGATCCGCTCGCGGTCGACATTCATCCCGGCGAGCACCTCGAGCACCCGCTTCGTGCCATGGGCCTTGTCGGCCAAGTGCGGTGTGTGGATGAGCACAAGCTGCCCATGCCGCATCGCGATCTCGACATGGGCCTCCAGTGATTCGCATTCGTTACGGGTCGACTTGTGCAGGCCGGTCTCACCGACGCCGAGCACGGTGGGCTTCGCGAAGAACTCGGGGAAGTGTTTGAGCACCTCGCGGGTGAGCGATGCGTTCTCGGCCTCCTTCGGATTCACCGCCACCCACGAGAAGTGGCGGATGCCATACTGCGCCGCGCGGGTCGGCTCGAACTCGCTGATCTGCCGGAAGTAGTCGATGAACGTCTCCGGATACAGACGGTCGAACCCGGCCCAGAAGGCGGGCTCCGCCACGGCCACGACTCCACTCATCGCCATCCGCTCATAGTCCTGCGCCGTGCGGGCGATGGCATGGTAGTGGGGCTGAATGATCTGCATCGTCGTGCGGCTCCTTAAGTGATGCGAAGATTGATGCGAAGCGTGCTGCGAAGCGTTCGTGCGGGTGTTTCAGTCTTTGGCAAACAGCTCGAGCATGGCCTCGGTCCGCTCGCTCTCGTGATGGGGGTCCGCGAGCATCGTGATCGCCTCGCGAAGCCGGGCCATCCGGCCAGCCCCTCCCTGCCCCGCACCACCTGCCTCGCGGGCCACCGCGGCGTCGTATCGGTCGAAGTGGGCGGCGATTTCGAGCAGCATGTGGCGGCTCTCGAGAAAATAGTTTTCTGCGACCTGGGCTGCCGTAAGCATCTGCGGCTCACACTGAAGGACTTGGGGATGACAACGCCGCACCGCGGCACATATTCAATTATAGCTTCCGGCCCGGGGGCCGACAGACGCAGCGGCGGCCACCACCCCCGGCCGGGACAACCGTTCCCACCGGACTGAATGTTGACAGGCGAGCCCCTGCCGGTAAGGTTGTTACTGGCTCACTTTCACAGTC
>CANETO010000201.1 GCA_947440895.1 Planctomycetaceae bacterium
GCCGGCCTGGCCAAACTGCACCATCCGCTCGGCACAGACCTTCTTCATCGCCTCGCGGGCCGGCTTGAGGTAGTCGCGGGGATCGAACTTCTCGGGGTTCTCCCAGAGCACCTTGCGCACGGCACCGGTGATCGCCATGCGGCAGTCGGTATCGACATTGATCTTCCGCACGCCGTGCTTGATGCCCCGCTGGATCTCCTCCCCCGGCACGCCCCAGGTCTGCGGCATCTTGCCACCAAACTTGTTGATGATGTCCTGCAGTTCCTGTGGAACGCTCGACGAACCGTGCATCACGAGGTGGCAATTGGGCAGACGACGGTGGATCTCCTCGATCTGCTTCATCGCGAGCACCTCGCCGTCGGGCTTCCGCGTGAACTTGTAGGCACCGTGGCTGGTGCCGATGGCGACGGCCAACGCGTCGACGCCCGTGTCCGCCACGAACGACGCAGCCTCGGCGGGATCGGTGAGCAACTGGTCGTGAGAGAGCTGTCCTTCGGCGCCGTGGCCGTCTTCCGCCTCGCCGTGGCCGCTCTCCAGCGAGCCGAGGCAGCCGAGTTCACCCTCCACCGACACGCCCCGCGCGTGGGCCATTTTCACAACGTCCTTCGTCACCTTGACGTTGTAGTCGTAGTCGGCCGGCGTCTTGCCGTCCTCCTTGAGCGAGCCGTCCATCATCACGCTGGTGAATCCGTTGTCGATGGCGCTCGAGCAGGTGGCGGTCGAGTTGCCGTGGTCCTGGTGCATCGCGATCGGGATCCACGGATAGAGTTCCGCGGCGGCGAGCATCAGGTGGCGGAGGTAGTTGTCCTGGCTGAAGCTGCGAGCGCCCCGCGAGGCCTGCACGATCACCGGCGACTCCGTCTCTTTGGCCGCCTCCATGATCGCCTGAATCTGTTCCATGTCGTTGACGTTGAAGGCGCCGATACCGTACCCGTGCTCGGCAGCGTGATCGAGCAGAATGCGCATGGGAACGAGCGGCATGGGAGTGTCTCCGAGAATGGACGGGAAGGGAGGAACGTGGGGGTGAAAAACCGTGGGAAGGAATCAGAGCATACGGAAAAAAACGACGTGATAGAATCCCCGTGGTTCGACTGCCCAGCCCGACGGACGCAGCCCGCATGGACCTCCGCCCCACCACCGATCCCATCCGGAGCTTTCTCTACGTTGCCGGGGGCTGGCTCTGCGTAGGACTGGCCGTGGTGGGCGCCATCCTCCCGCTTGTCCCCACGACTCCTTTCCTGCTGCTGGCCAGCTGGTGTTTCTACCGGGGCTCCCCCCGCATCCATGCCTGGCTGCATCGCTCGAAGTGGTTCGGCCCCACGCTCGATGACTGGCAGCACTATCACGGCATCCGCCGAACAATGAAGCACCGGGCCGTGCTGATGGTCGCCGCGGTGGTGGGCTGCAGCCTGCTGCTCAACAGCCTGCCCTGGTGGCTCCGATACATCGCCCTGGCCGCCGTCGCGGTCGGTCTCTACGTGATCTGGACCGTGCCCACGCTGCCCGACGACGCCCCCCGCGCCCCCCGCACGAGCGTGGACTGACGCGGCTTGTTACAAGCGAGTCCTGGCCATGCTGCGTCGATTCACCATTCGACGAGCCGGGGGTCGGTGGAAGCCGGAGCGAGTCGGGCTATCCTGCCCTCGAGTCGAAGGCTTTCACCGCCCCCGGCGGTTTGGGCCGCTCGACAAATGCTCAAGCCGTTCTAGTGCTCCACGCCCGACTCTGGCTCGGGCAGCCAGTGCGTGAGGATCGCGCCCACCAAGGCATAGGCTCCGGCCACACCCGCGCCCACCAGTGCGATCCGCACCGGATCGGGGGGCGTCGCAGCGGAGAGCGTAAGCGTGAGCCAGGCGGCGGCCGTCCCGAGCACGCGGCCGCCGATGTTGGCGGCGAAGCTCTCGCCCGTGCCGCGCAGGTGAGTAGGAAACACGAGCGGGATATAGTTGCCCCAGAAGCTGAACTGCGAGACCGTGAGCAGCCCCGCCAGGAAGATGCCAGCCTTGATCAGCGGCAGCGAACCGGCGTTGCCCAACTGCGTCGAGATCCACCAGAACAGCAGCGGCACGACGATGAGCGCCGGAATCTGGAAGATCCGCAGCAGAAACCGGCGACCCACGATCCGCAGGGCCGCAAAGGCCAGCAGCACCCGGCCCACGAGGCCGCCGATCTCCTGGTAGATGGTGACCGTCGCCACCGCCTCGTCGCTGGCATTACCCGCGATGCTCTTGAGCTTGCCCGGCGCCGGCGGCTGTTCGCCGCGTTCCTTCGCGCGGACGACGGCCTCGTCCTGTGCTCCCTTGGCCACCTGCAGGATGGCGGCATGCCCCTTCGGCCCGCCGAGAATCTGCGGCAGTTGCTGGATCGCGCCGAAGGCGATGCCATAACTGGCGGCGAAGACCAGCGTGGTCACCACCGTGGCTCGGACGAGGGCGGGGCTGAACAGTTCGCGGATGCTGGGCCGCTTGAGCGTACCCGCCGCCTTTTTCTCGGCCCATACGGGGCTCTCCGGCAGGAACGGCCGGATGAGGATCAGCGGCAGGGCGGGAACCACACCCGAGATCAGCGTGTAGCGCCAGGCGTCGTGGCCACCCTGGATGGCGGGCAGAATATCGGCGAATCGGGCGGCCAGCACATTGGCGGCGCCTACGAGCAGGCCGCCGAGCGACGAGAAGGCCTGCGTCCAGCCGAGCACCCGTTCACGCTGCTCGCGGTCAGGAAAGAGTTCGGCCAGCCAGGCCACCGCCGCGACGAACTCGACGCACACACCGATGAACACCAGGCAGCGGAAGAAGAGCAATTGCGGAAGCGATGTGGCGAAGCCCGCCGCCAATGCCGCAAACGCATAGAGCAGGATGCTGAATGTGAGCACCCGCCGACGTCCGAGCAGGTCGGTGAGATAACCACCGATCAGCCCGAAGACGCCGCCGGCGATCGCGGGCACGAAGAACAGGGTCCGAGCCCAGCCCACGTAGCTCTGTCCGCCCGGGCTCCAGAGGGCTGCCGCGTCGGCCGCAGACATGCCCCCCTGTACCAATGCGTCGACCACGGGTTTGCTCAGATCGCGGATGGCTGGCTTGATCACCAGCGGCAGCATCAGCAGTTCGTAGATGTCGAAGGCAAAGCCGATGGCGGCGATCGCACAGACCAGCCAGCCGGTGGTCGAGAGCCTTCCGGAGGGAGTAAGGCCGCTTGAGCGGGCGAAGGACTCGTGGGAAGCGGCCATAGAGTGGGCTCCAGTATCGTGCGAAAAAGAAGGCAGCCGATCAGGCCGCAAAGCCTATCGGCAATCCCTCACGAGAGAAAATCAAACCGCTCACGGACCGATCGACGGCGGGCACTTGGCGAGAAAATCCCGTGGACCGCGGGTCGTGTAGTAGGGGTAGGCGACAGCTCCGGTGGGCGGACCGGCGGGGCCGGTGGCACCATAGTCAGACGCTTGCAGGGCAGCCTCTTCCTCTGGGCTCAGATGGTGTTTGGCAAGGCCACCGTAACGGCCGACATGCCGCTTGTGGCAGGCTCCGTCCTCGCATTCTCCATTCTGACACGCGTCCTTGCAGCCGCCCGTCGGGCAGACGCCGCCCTGGCAGGCTCCGCTCTCGCAGGCTCCATCCTGACAGGCGCCTCCCTGGCAGGCACCGTCCTGACACGCGCCGTCCTGGCAGGCACCACCGCCGCCATGATTTCGGGCCTGATGGGCATAGGGACCGTCGAAGTTGGCGAGGAACAGCCGGTCAATGATTGAACAGCCGCTCGACATGCCGAACACGGCGATCAACAGGGCGAAACTTGCAGAACGTTTCATCGGCGAGGGCTCCCGAGGGGCGGGGAGGGCCGACGGCACAACGCTGCCGGACTCCACCGCGATCACCAACGGTATCGGTCGTGCCGGCCGCACCAGTTGAAAAAACCTTGCGGGCGTGAAGCCAGGGGGGATGGGAAACGCCGAGGCGTGTGATGCCACTCCGGTCTGCGTGGAGCCGGGATCGGCGGAAGCTCGAGGAGCGTTGGGCCGCCGCGGCCCCCGCGACGAGACTTCTGCCGTCCCGGCGGTGAGCCGCCATACCGTGTCACCAAGCGACGAAGCCAAACGAACACATCTTCGGCTGTTGCTTAGCCATTGTACCGTCCGACGATCAGCGAGATGTTCTGCCCGCCAAACCCGAAGCTGTTGGAGAGTGCCCGCTCGCACTTGCCTTCGCGGGCCTTGTTGGGCACGTAGTCCAGATCGCAGTCGGGGTCGGGGTTCTCGTAGTTGATCGTCGGCGGCAGCATCCCGTCTCGAATCGCCAACAGACACACGATCAATTCCGTGGCCCCCGCTGCCGCGATCAGATGCCCCATCATGCTCTTCGTGCTGGAGACCGGGATCTTGTAGGCGTGCTCGCCGAAGACGGTCTTGATGGCCAGCGTCTCGACCCGGTCGTTCACGCTCGTGCTCGTGCCGTGGGCGTTGATGTAGTCGATGTCGTGGAGGCCGAGTCCGGCGTCAGCCAGAGCCAGCCGGATGCACGACGACGCGCCGCGGCCCTCGGGATGCGTGTCGGTGATCCGGTAGGCATCGGCCGTCGAACCGTAGCCGATCAACTCGCCATGGATGTGGGCACCACGCCGCTTCGCGTGCTCCAGTTCCTCGAACACCACCATGGCCGCCCCCTCGCCGAGCACGAAGCCGTCTCGCTCGTTGTCGAACGGCCGGCTGGCCCGCGTCGGCTCGTCATTACGGGTGGAAAGGGCGGGGAGCAGGTTGAAGGCGGTGACACCAAAGGGATGGATCATGCTGTGCGTGCCGCCGGAGAGCATCACGTCGGCCTCACCTCGGCGAACGATCTCGGTAGCCTCGCCGATCGCCTGGCTCGAAGCCGCGCAGGCCGTCAGGCAATTGAGGTTGGGCCCCTGCGCGTCGAACAGTCC
>CANETO010000202.1 GCA_947440895.1 Planctomycetaceae bacterium
CAAGCGGGTCGTGGTCCTGGGCTCCTACTCGGCAGCCGCCGCTGTCGGGTGATACCCTCCTCGTGGCGACAAGATTGTATCTTGTCGAGCCTGCACGCCAGATGCAGCACGTTCAAACCGTGCTGCCGCGGTGGCCAATCTTTCTGCTGTATGATCCGCGTCAAAGGAGAACCCCTCATGTCCCGCAGAAGCATCGTCGCCGGTAACTGGAAGATGAATCTCGACTGCGCCAAGGCAGCCGAACTTGCTCAGGCGGTGGCCGGCCGCCACGCCGAAGCGGGCAACGTCGAACTCGTCCTCTGCCCGCCGACGGCCTACCTGACCACGGTCGGTACGGCCCTGGGGCTCGTTCACGCCACGAGCCCCTCGGGCGTGGCCCTCGGCGGCCAGAACATGCACGACAAGTCCAGTGGCGCGTTCACCGGCGAGGTGGCTCCGCCGATGCTCGTCGACGTCGGCTGCCGGTTCGTGATTCTCGGTCACTCCGAGCGCCGCACGCTGTTTGGCGAGACCGATGGCATCGTCAACGCCAAGACGAAGGCCGCTCTGGCCGCCGGCCTGACGCCGATCGTCTGCGTTGGTGAGACGCTGGAGGAACGCGAGGCGAACCGCACGCAGGCGGTCGTGACCACACAGATCAACGACTCGCTCGCTGGTCTGACGCCCGCCGACGTCGCCAAGATCGTCATCGCCTACGAACCGGTCTGGGCCATCGGTACCGGCAAGGTCGCCAGCCCGCAGCAGGCACAGGAGGTGCACGCCCTCATTCGCGGGCTGCTCGCCTCACTCGCCTCCCCCGCCATCGCTGACTCGGTCCGGATCCAGTACGGCGGGAGCGTGAAGCCCGATAACGCCGCCGAACTGGCCGCTCAGCCCGACATCGACGGTGCCCTGGTGGGAGGGGCAAGCCTCAAGGCGGATGATTTCCTGGGTATCGCCCGGGCATTCGCCTGATCGCGTTTCGCGGCCGCGTTCGCAAGCTGGGGTAGGCCTCGGGGCTGACCTGAGATACCTTGACGCACCTTCCGTTCACCGTGCCTTTCCCCCTCACCGTTCTGAGAAGCTTCGGAGCCCGCCGTTCCCATGACCACCTTAGTCCGCCTCCTTCTTGGTTCGATGCTCGTTCTGACGTCGCTGTTTTTGATCCTGCTCGTGCTCGTGCAGCGGGGCCGCGGCGGCGGTCTGGCAGGAGCTCTCGGTGGCATGGGCGGACAGAGCGCCTTTGGCACAAAGGCGGGCGACCTGTTCACCCGGATCACTGTGGGGGTCGCGGCGTTCTGGATCGTGCTCTGCATTCTGGCGACAAACCTGCTGAGCCGTCAGCAATCGCTCCTCTCCAGCGAACTCGGCGGCGCTGCTCCGCAGGCGACCGCCCCGATGACTCCCACCCAGCCGATGACCACACCCCAGCCACCCGCAGGCGGCGGTGAAGCTGGCACTCCTTCGGCTGACCAGTCGCTGAGCCTGCCGGCAACGCCAGCGGCGACCGAACCAACTGCGACCGAACCAGCGGCAGAGACGGCTCCGGCAACGCCGGCGGCCGAAGCAGCCCCGGCCGCGACCGGCGAGTCCGCCCCCACCAAGTAGCACTGCCTCGCTACGAATTTTCGGGGGCCCCGACCATGGCGATCAGCATGACAGGCTGCGGCGAAGGCATTGCCTCCGAGGGCCAGAGCACCTGCCGCATTGAACTGCGGGTGGTGAATAACCGCTTTTTCAAGCTCGCCCTCCGGTCGCGGGATGCCTTCGCGATGCTTGAACCACGGATCGAGGCCGTGATTCGCGGCCGCGTTCGCCGGGGTGCCGTGCAGATGACGCTCGATGTCACGGGGCCAGCGGTGCCCGCCAGCCGTCGTTTCGACCGCGGGCAGTTGGCGGCCTACCTCGATGATCTCGAGGACTTCTGCGCGACGCACCGCATTCCCTCCCCGCAGACGATTGACGGCATCCTTGGCCTCCCCGGCATCCTCGTGGAGACGCCCCCCTCGAGCGACACAGTCGAACAGCTCTGGCCGCTCGTAAACCGTAGCCTTGACGCGGCCCTCGATGGCCTCGAACGGATGCGGCGAGCCGAGGGGGATGCCCTGGCCCTCGACATGCACAATGGCTGCAGCTCGATTCTGCAGTCGATCGCGGCCATCCGGCAGCGGGTGCCAGCGGTGCTGGTCGAGCATCGCTCGCGGCTGAACGACCGGGTGACGAAGCTCCTCGAAGGGGCCGGCGCCACACTTTCCGCCGCCGACCTGACGCGTGAGGTGGCGTTGATCGCCGATCGCTCGGACATCGCCGAGGAGTTGGTCCGGCTCGGGAGCCATGTGTCCCAATTCAATCGACTGCTGGGTGAAGAATCGCCTGGCCGTTCCCTCGATTTTCTGTCGCAGGAACTGGCCCGGGAGGCCAATACCATCGCCTCGAAGTCGGTCGACGTGGCGATAGCCCACATGGTGGTGGACCTGAAGACCCACATTGAGCGGCTTCGCGAGCAGGTGCAGAACATCGAGTGATCGCCACCTTTTCAAGCGACCGGTCGCCACGCTAGAACATCTGGATGGCACACCATCCGGGTAAACTCGTCGTCATCTCCGGCCCTTCGGGCGTCGGCAAAACCACGATCCTACGGCGGCTTCTCGCCGATCTTCCCCACCTGATCCCGAGCGTCTCAGCCACCACGCGGCCTCCCCGGGTGGGTGAACGGAATGGCGTCGACTACCATTTTGTCGCCGCCGAGGAGTTCGAACGTCGGCGAGAAGTCGGCGATTTCCTGGAATGCTGCCAGGTTTACGGCCGGCAGTATTGGTATGGCACGCTCGTGGATGAGGTCGCCCCCCGGATGGCTGCTGGCGAGTGGGTCGTGCTCGAAATCGACGTCGAGGGTACACTTTCGATTCTCGCACGGTATCCTGAAGCCATCACGATCTTCGTCGAACCGTCTCACCCCGACCAACTGCTTGAACGGCTGCGGGGTCGGGGCACGGAGTCGCCTGACGCGATGGCCCGGCGGCTGGAGGTGGCACGGCGGGAGTTGCTTCAGTCTCACCACTATCAGCACCGAGTCGTCAACGACGACGACGTCGCGGCGGCGGTGGCGGCGATCGAGAGGATCCTGTTTGACGCCGGCCTGCCGCACGCCCCAGCCCACCCCCAGCACCAATCGATGACCGACCACGCCCCGCACACCCCCTCAGGAGCCCAGACATGATCGACGACCTGCGTGAAGAAGAGATTGTCAACAAGGTCGGTGGACGCTTCAAGCTCTCCACCCTGATTCAGAAGCGGATGGTGGCGCTCAACGCGGGCGGCCGTCCGCTCGTCGATGTCGATACCAATGACAGGATGCAGATCGTCATCGAGGAGATCAAGCAGGACAAGATCTACCTCGACACCTCGATGAACCTGCGGATCACCGGCGATTCCCCGGAGGCGGGCGGACCGCTCGACTTCGACCCCACCATTCTGTAATCGCGTCCGGCGATGCCCGCCGGGCCATTGTTGGCCTGGGGTGGGAATTCGTAAGACGGTCAGCCTCATGCTCCAAGGTCGTGAAATCATCGTAGGCGTCTCGGGTGGCATTGCAGCCTACAAGGCGGCGGCGCTCACGAGCCTGCTCGTGCAGCAGGGGGCTGGCGTGACGGCCGTGCTCACCCGCAATGCGAAGCGGTTTGTCGGGAAGGCAACGTTCGCCGCGCTCACGGGGCGGGCGGTGGCAGCCCGGAGTTTCGAACCGTCTGTCTATCCGCTTGGGGCCCATATCGAACTGGCTGCTCGGGCCGATCTGGTCGTGGTGGCACCCGCCTCGGCTGATCTGCTCGCCAAGGTGGCAGGCGGGGCGGCCGACGATCTGCTGACGACGTTACTGCTCTGCGCGGAGTGCCCCGTGGTGATGGCTCCGGCGATGAACTCCGCCATGTGGGCCAAGCCCGCTGTTCAGCGGAACGTGGAGCAGATCGCCGCCGATGGTGTTCGGGTCGTCCAGCCGGGCACGGGCTGGCTCTCCTGCCGCCAGCAGGGGGCCGGGCGGATGGCCGAGCCGGAGGAGATCATGACGCTGATCCGCGGTCTGCTTGCCAACGCCCCCCGGAAGGAACCGGGCAAATCGTTCTGACAGAAATCAGCACGATTCGCAGCGGTCTGGACATCAATGGCACGTATCCTGCTCACCGCCGGCCCGACTCGGGCCTACATCGACGAGGTCCGGTATCTCACCAACGCCTCCAGTGGCCGCATGGCCCGCAGTCTGGCCCAGGCGGCCCTCTCCCGGGGCCATGAGGTAACGATCGTCAGCGGTCCGGTAGCGGTGCGGTATCCCAATGGGGCCCGTGTCATTCCGGTGGTCACCACGGCCGAGATGCTGGCGGCGGCGGTCGGAGAGCTGCCGAGAATCGATGGCGTGATCGCGGCGGCAGCACCCTGCGACTTCGAGCCAGACCGCCCCGTTTCGGGCAAGATTCCCCGCACGGCTGCCGGGCTGTCGCTTCAACTCCGGGCCACCACCGACGTCATCGCCACGCTGGCCGCCCGGGTGCGGCGTCAGCCTGCCGGCCGGCGAAAAATCCCTTGGTGCGTGGCCTTCGCCCTGGAGCCCGGCGCCGACAAGGCGCGGGCCTGTGCCAAGGTGACGGCCAAGCAATGCGATCTGATCGTGGTCAACGATCTGGCCGCCCTCGAATCGGCCACCAATGCCGTGGCGGTCTACGATGATCGCCACACGCTCGTCGGCGAAAAAAAGGGAACCAAGCCAGCCGTCGCCGCCTGGCTCATTCGCCTGATCGAAAAACGGTTGATCGCCGGCAACTGCTGAAGACGCCGCCCTGACTTGCGGCGTTGCTGTAGTCTTCGAGGAGCCGGGGGCGGTGGAAGCCGGAGCGAGTAGGGCTATCCTGCCCCCGAGCCGAAGGCATTCACCGCCCCCCG
>CANETO010000203.1 GCA_947440895.1 Planctomycetaceae bacterium
CGTGCTGACGGCAGTGTTTCTCTTCGTGATCCATGGCGCCACCGACAAGAAGGCCGGCAGCATGATCGCCCCGATCGCCATCGGCCTCTGCCTGACACTGATCCACCTGATCAGCATCCCGGTCACCAACACCTCGGTGAATCCTGCCCGCAGCACGGCCACGGCCCTCTTTGCCGGCGGCTGGGCGCTGCAGCAACTCTGGCTCTTCTGGGTGGCACCGATCGTGGGCGGCATCCTCGGCGGCGTGATGTACAAGGCCGTGGCGGATACAAACGACTAGCTACACGCGAAACGGTTGGCAAGAAGCCCCCGGCGGAAGCCGGGGGAACGGCTCGTGCTGTCGGTCACTTCCGCAGGTCGTAGCAGAGGATCGTGTCCTGCTCGCGGAGGTAGAGCCGGCCGTCCAGAATCACCGAGTGGGCCCAGCTCGGCCGGGCATCGCTGCCGGGAATCTTGAACGTCGCCACTTCCACGTAGTCGGCCGGATCGGCCTTCACAAGCGCCAGCGTGCCGTCGGCATAGCGCACGTAGAGATGGCCGTCGGCCGCCACCACCGTGGCCGAGCCCTTGCCACTGCCCCGCTTCTTCCAGACCACGTTGCCCGTCAGGAGTTCGGCGCAGAAGGGAATGCCGGCGTCGTCGGAATCACCGTAGAGATGGTCGCCCACCAGAATGATGCCGCCATGCTTGTTGGCGAGCTCTTTTTTGAGTCCGTAGACCTCTTCCATCTTCACACTGCCATCGGCTGCGGGCACCTGTCGCAACAGGGCGCCGCCCCGCCGGTAGCCCGCCGAGAAGAAGACCAGATCGCCGCGGACGATCGGTGTCGGCACTACGGCCGTCGTCTGGTCGATCGGATACGCCCACTGGAATCGGCCCGTCTCGGCATCGACCGCAAAGGCACCGGCGGCCGTGGTCTGCACGTAGATTTTTCGGCCCTTGGGCTGGCTGATGACGATCGACGAGTGGCCGGCACCGCGGTCTCCCTTCATGGGGCAGGTCCAGAGCGGTCGGCCGGTCTTCTTGTCGAGGGCCACCATCGTGGCCTGCTCGCCGCCGGGCGTGCAGACGAGTCGGTTGTCATCGACGAGCGGTGACTCGCTGTAGCCCCACCCATCCCCCTTCGTGCCGCCAAACTGCGCCTTCAAGTCGACGCGAAACCGTTCCTTCCCGTCAGCCGTGTTGCAGGCGACGAGCTGGCCAAACGGCGTAATGACGTAGACCAGATCACCATCGACGGTGGGCGTGCTCCGCGAACTGTGCCACGATTCCGGGCCCTCGGCCCAGGGCTGGCCGGTTTTCGTCTTCCAGAGCTGACGGCCAGATTCACGGTCGAAGCAGGAGAGGTATTCATCCTTGTCACCGGCGGTGGAGAGGCCGTCGCCGAGTGTGTAGATCCTCGTGCCGGCGATCGCCAGGCTGGCGTAGCCATGGCCTGCGCCCGCCGTCTCCCAGGCCAGCGTCGGCCCCGTGGCCGGCCAGGTGTCGAGGAGACCGGCGTCGGGGGCGACCCCGGTCCGCTCCGCCCCGCGAAAGGTCGGCCAGTCGGCGGCCATACCGCAGGACGAAAGCAGAAGCAGGGCCCAGACCGCGCTCGAGCATCCGCCCACGACACCACGAACGGAAGGGCGACGCACGAACGCTTCGAGAATGTCGGCCGTGACCATGAAAACGGGCTCCCTAAGGCTGGATGGACTGTGCGGGAAGGGTATGGGCTGGATAACCGTTCGGTCAAACTATTGAATAGTGGGGAGCTGCCCAGCCCGTCTGCCTCCGAGGAGCCGTCGCACCGTGTCCGCATCCGCTTCGCCGTCCCCGTCGTCACCCTTTGGCCAGAGAGTCTCCATCGAGCAGGTGGAGGAGGGCTTTGAACTGGCGCCCAAATTCGACGCCCAGGGTCTCATCCCCTGCGTGACCACCGACCATGCCTCCGGTGAGGTGCTGATGGTGGCGGTGATGAACCGCGAGGCGCTTGCCAAGACGATTGAGACCGGCGAGGCTCATTACTGGAGCCGCAGCCGTCAGCAGCTCTGGCACAAGGGTGCCACCAGCGGGCTCGTGCAGAAGGTGGCCGAGATGCGGATCGATGACGATCAGGACTGCGTCTGGCTGCGGGTCGAGATCGCCGGCGGCGCCAGCTGCCACGTCGGCTATCGCTCCTGCTTCTACCGCCGGGTGCCCGTGGGAGCCGAACGCGGGCAGGGCACGCAGCTGTCGTTCACCGAGCACGAAAAGGCCTTCGACCCCAAGGCGGTCTACGGCGACGCGCCCAATCCGACGCAGCTGTAAAAATCACGAGGGCATTAGGGTGCGGCATCCGGTTCTTCCGCCGATGCCGCTTCCTCCACCGGCATGGCCGCCGCCTGCTCTCGGGCGAGGGCGAGATTGCGGCGGATGCCATCGGTGAGGAGTTCTTCCGGGATCTGTTCCAGAAGCGCCAGCGCCTCGGTGGGTGCGCCGACTTCAAGCAGGCAGCTGGCCAGGTTGTTGAACGGCTCGATCCGGTGCGGATAGCGGTTGGCCGCGATGGTGAAGCACTCGATCGCCTCGTCGAACCGGCCGGTGCCGGCATAGAGAATGCCGAGGTTGTTGATGACATACATGCGGTTGGGGTTGTCGATTCGGGCCCGCTCCAGGCATTCGATCCCCTCCGGCACATGTCCCAGCCGCACCTGCGCCATGCCCTCGAGAAACGCCACTGGGCTGACGAGCGGATCGAGGGTCTTCCAGGGAGTGCGGGCCCGCTGGGCCGCCGCGAGCATCTCCTCCCACTTTCCTTCCCGCCACGCCCGCCGGGCCACGATCACGTCCTTCTCCTGTTGGATCGCCGCCACGGAGTAGGCGATGCCCATGCCGAGGGCCGCTATCAGGAGAGGCACGACCACCAGTCGGCCCAGCCGTGCTAGCCCTGCGCGGCGGGCAGTATCGTGCAGAGGCACGCTGCCCGCCACCGGCTCAATGCCATGCTTGACCACGGTGACGACCGCCAGGAAGAGCGCGAAATAAACCTGATGGTTGATCCGCTCCAAGGGGAAATCGAAACACGACAGCGTGCCGTAGGAGACGAGGCCCATGAGCGTCACCAGCGCCAGCCAGCGATCGGCCAGAGGACCGTCGGCCCGCAGGATCGTGCGGATGGCGGCGAAGGCGGCCAGGAAGCAGCCCACGAAGAGCAGGATGCCGAGCCCGCCCTTCTCCACGAATACCCAGAGAAAATCGTTGTGGGGCTGCACCCAGTTGGTGTGGACATTGGAGAAGTCGAGGTCGTCCTCGCCGAAGTATTCGTGGAGCCGGACGGTGAAGTTGCCCGCCCCGACGCCGGTGAGCGGGTGGTCGGCGATCATCCGGGCGGTGACCCCCCAGATCATCAGTCGGCCGCCTTCGCGAGGCAGGGCGGCCGGGTCGGCGGGGGCCACGAAGATGCTGCGGAACCGCTGGGCGAAGGCGTTGTCGGCCGGGGCCGTGGCGAGTCCGCCGGCAAGGGCGACCAATCCAGTGAGGCAGGTGGTGGCGAGGCCATTGCGGAATCGCCGCGAGAGATTGAACCGGGCCGGGTGCACAAGCAGCACGCCGACGGCGGCCGCCGATCCGGCGAGCACCGCCAGCCAGGCGGCCCGCGACTGGAGCAGCAGGATCATGAGCACCAGTGCCACCGTCGCCGTGGCCGCGAGCCCACGCCATGTCCTCCGAAGGAGCACCACGCCGCCGCCGCACCAGGGGCGGATGAGGGCCAGGATGCCAGCATAGAGATTCACGCTCGACATCAGCGCCGTGATCTGCTCCATCGCGCGGCGGTCCATCGCGCGGCGGCCGTGGATGCCGATGCCCAACTTTGTCACGATCTCGTAGCCGCCCACACAGACGCCGACCAGCCCGGCCACCACGATCACCCGCAGCAGGTACTCCTGCCAGCGAGGCACGATTGGGAGCAGCAGGCAGCACAGACAGAGCGTGAGGAAGGTTGCCAGCGTGCGGAAGACATCGGTGAATCCAGCCGAGACATTGACCGCCACCAGCAGCGATCCGCAGGTGACCAGCAGATAGCCGGCAAAGAGCGGGATGACCGGCTCTCCCAGCACGGAGAAGTCGAGCTGACGACTGATCCGCGGCAGGCTGACGACGATGACCGACACAAGCAGGAAGGCCAGCACGGCGAGCAGTCGCGGGATCAGGCTGACGTCGATGGCAGCAGGGTCGATCAGGCAATTGAGGGCAACGAGCATGAAGCCGAAGAACGCCAGGAAGACTGCCTGGCGTGTCAGCGGTGCCTGGGGCAGGGCAGGGCTACCTGGCAGACTCGTGGCGGGGGTGGCATTCATGGGGGGGCGGCGTGTTCAGGGCGTGTGGGGCGTGCCTGCAGCATGATTCGAGTGAGTCCCCAAGGGAAGCGTGAACGCCCGCGGCCGAAACCCGAAATCACGCGTGGCTGCTCCGTGGTCGAAGACGAGATCTTCGTTCATCCGGGCCGCCATCGCCGGGAGCCTCCCCAGCCCCGGGAGCAGGCCCATCAGCGGTCCGGCGGCCCGGATCAGCGGCAGGGGCACTGTCACCAGCCTGGACGGCCGGTCGAGCCAGCGGAAGATCCGTCGTACTATCTCGCGGTAGGAGAGCGTCTCGCCCCCTGAGATTGCGTAGGTGGTGGCCAGGCCGTCGTGGGCGAGCGACGCCACGGCTGCCGCGGCGACGTCGTCGGCATGGACCGGCTGCCGGAGCCCTTCGGCGGCGCCTGCCACGGGGAAAAACCCGCAGCGGCGGATGAAGCCGGCAATCGCCATCACGTTTCGGTCGTTGATGCCGTCGTAGATCATCGTGGGCCGGAGGATCGTGGCTGCGATTGTGTGGGCCCGGGACTGATTGAGAACCTCCTCCTCGGCGGCGGCCAGCCGTGCGGCGAGCGTC
>CANETO010000204.1 GCA_947440895.1 Planctomycetaceae bacterium
CGGGCAGGACAGTGGCGAACAACTGGCCGACGAACCGCACGATCGCGATCTTCCCCACGCTCGACTGCACGATCAGGGGCACGAGGTGGCCGAGCGCGTAGACGGTGAAGCAGATGATCAGGTTGGGCACGATGCTCAGTCGCGTCGAGACCGCCAGGCTCACCGCCGCCAACAGGATCGTTTCCAAAAGGGAGAGCACCAGACCCGGGACAACGGTGATCATTTCGTCGGCGCAGTCCCGCCAGATCGGATCAACCTTGGAGCCCTCGCGGGCGTCGTACACAACCTTGAGGCTCGTTGTGGCCAGCAGCACCGCGCCGAGAATCAGGAATACGAGCAGGGCCACCAGCACCAGCCCGGCAAACTTGCCGAGGATGAACTGCGTGCGGGTGAGCGGTTTGGAGAGCACTGTCAGCGCTGTCCGTCCCTCGATTTCCTCCGCCACCGACACGCTCGCGGTCCACACGACGACCAAGAGAGCCAGCACCTTGATGAGCGTCAGGCCGCTGTCCTTGAGCATTTTGACGTCTTCACCGAACGTGTTGTACGGGATCACGATGAAGGCCAGCAGGAGCATCACGCCCACGATCAACGCCACGGAGAAGATGGGTTGCCCGATCGCCTCTTTTGTCGTCGACGAGGCGACGGCCGCGATCCGGCGCGGCACGAGCCGAAAGAGGCCGTAGCCGATGGTCAGTGTCAGGAGCGTCACGACCGTCCAAGGCAGGATTGCCGCCTGGGGAAATTCCGGCACAAGGTTCCATCGCGCCGTCAGCCGCACCGGTTTGTCGGAGGTGTTGGTTGCTTCCAGCTTGGCCTTGGCTCCGAGAAAGGGATTGGTGGCACCCTCGGCACGGTTCCACGACCAACGGTTTCCGTTGGTGGCGTCGAGTTCTAAGTCGGGCACCTTCGAGAGCGCAAATCCCTCGATCGGCTGCTGGGTGCGGACGAGCAATCTGGCGTCGCTCTCAAGTTGCAACGTCGACAATTCCTGCGGTCGCAGATCGAGCGGAATTTCCTGGAGCGACGCGCCGGCGGGGACGTCGACGCTGACCGAGGCCTGATCGACCGATGCCAGTCGGACGAGGGATCGCCAGATCTGCCCCATCGGCACGAGCGGCGTAAAGGCAATGGCCACCAAGGCGAGTGTCAGCAGCAGCCAGGCCAATGGACCAGCGAATCCGTCGCGAAGACTGGTGCGGGCCTCGGCGGCCGCGCGGGGCGACACGACCAGCAGCGCCGCCCAGATCAGGGCCAACACGGCCAGCGTGATCAGCGCACCGATACCGAGCAGCCAAATGGGTGGAATGGCAACGAGCCAGCGATTGGCAAAGAGTGGAACCATGGCAGCGTGCGAGTGTTTGAGGAAAGGATTGAAGGGGCGGCGACGGACTGTGTCTGTAGAAAACAGGGACCGTGTCTCACGGCCAAGGGGAAACGGTGGCCGACAGACCTCCGCAACGCCAAACCGACGGACCGCATTATGCCGACTACCCAGCCGGAGAGGAAGGCTCCGCACCGGCAGGCCCGGCCAGTACGGTCACGCCGGGGCCGTCGAGCGGCCAGCGGGCCATCACCCGCTCCAGATCGGCGACCGAGAGATTTTCCACGATCCTCAGGTTGTCAGCCACTGAGCGATAGACGCCGCCGTGCGCCCATTCCAGTCCCACGTGAAAGAGCCGCCGGCGGGGCCGTTCGCCCTCGAGGACCACCCGGCCGGCCAGCTTGTTCCGGGCCTGGGAAAACTCTTGCTGGCTGATCCCCTGTGTGGCCGCGTCGCGGTACATGTCGAGGATGCGGGTCAGCAGGGGGTCGACGTCTGCGGCGTCGCAGGAGAGCTGCGTGATCATCAGGCCGGAGTCGAGGAAGTCGTGATGGTGGCACGAAGCATGTTCTGCATCACCGGAGTCGACCAGTGACCAGTAGAGACGGCTTCCGGAATCATCACCGAGTGCCACGGACAGGAGTTTCGCGGCGAAGCGATCGTCATCGTCTCCGGCGGGGCCTGCTGTCATCCGCACCGCGTATTCGAGCGCGGCGGTAGGGCGGACGATGTAGTCAAGGTGATCGCTGGCCACCGCCTTCACGGACTGCCGGCGGTCGGGCGTCTCTGCGGACTGCCAATTGCCGCAGAGACGCTTGGCCGATTCGACGAGTGCTGCAAAGTCGACGGCGCCGGTTGCCGCCAGCACGATGTTGCCGGGACTGTAGCGACGGCGGTGGTACTCCCGCATTGCCTCTACGCGCAGAGCCTGAATCGATTCCACCGTGCCGAGCACGCTCCGCGCCAGCGGATGCTGGCCGAAGAAGGCGGCCCGGCAGCGGTCGTCGGCGCCGAACGGCGGCTGGTCGTCGTACATCCGGATCTCCTCCAGGATGACGAGCTTCTCCGTGGCGAAATCCTCGTCTCGCAGGGCCGGACGCATCATCCTTGCCAGCAGATCCACCGCCTCGTGCTGCTGCGATGGCAGGACGGCGGCGTGGTAGACGGTGTCCTCCTCGCTCGTGAAGGCATTGGCGCTGGCGCCCATCCAGTCGAAGCGTCGGTTGATCTCGTCCGCGGAGAGATCGGCCGTCCCCTTGAAGACCATATGTTCGAGGAAATGGCTTGCGCCCCAGAGGTCGTCGCTCTCGTCCCTGGCGCCGGTACGGACGAAGAAACCGATGCTCGTGGAGAGGCCGCCGTCGGTCACCTCGGCGATGATCTCGAGCCCGTTGTCGAGTTGTTCACGCAGAAACCGCATCCCGCACCTCCAGGGGTTCACGGCCAAGCGACACGACCGACAGATCGGCGATGGGATGCTGTGCGAGCCACTCCTCGATCGATCGCACGCTGAGCCGGTCGTAGCGGTCGAGCTCCTCTGCGAGCGTGCGGACCTTGCCAAGGTGATACCACTGCCGCGCGATAGCACCGGCACGCGCGGCGCTCGACTCCTGCTGCATGACCAGCGCGCTCTTCGCCCGCGCCTTCACCCGTTCCAGTTCGGCTTCCTGAATCGTGCCGGGCAGGCGGCGGATCTCGGCGAGCATCACATCGAGCGTCTCCTGTGCCCGGGCCGCCGTCGTGCCGGAGTAGCAGAGCGCCATCGCGAAGTCGCGGTGGGTCTGGTAGCCGGCGGAGACGCTGTAGCAGAGGCCACGCCGCTCGCGGACCTCGGAAAACAGCCGCGAACTCGAGCCGCCGCCGAGCACCGCCAGCGCCGCCGTCGCCTCGTAGGAATCGTCCGAGTGATAGGGGGGAGCCGACCAGGCCAATGCGATATGGGTCTGTTGGGAGTCGTGGGGAACGTGCCTCACCCGCGGTCCGCGGGGCCCGGCTGCGACGGATTCCACCGCTCCCGTGTTCCAGTCGCCGAAGAGCTGCTCGATCCGCGGCACGAAGTCGTCCCAGTCAATGCGTCCGGCGATGGCGATAATGGCCCCGCGCGGCCGCACGTGGGTGGCGACAAACTCGCGGACGTTGGCCACGGTGAGCCGCTCGACGTCGGCCGAGAGTCCCTCCGAAGGCATGCCCCAGGGTGAGGGATAGTGAATCTCACGGAGCGACAGGATGGCCCGATGGGCAGGATCGTCCTCGGTTCCCGCCAGGTTTTGGAGCACCATCTGGCGGGCGTTTTCCAGTTCCTCCTCCGCGAGCAGCGGCCGCCGGAGGATGTCGGCGTAGATCGGCAGGGCATCGGCCAACTGACGGGCGACCATCGCCCCCGAGAAACTGGCGTGGCTCATCGACACCGTCTGGGCCCATTGCACGCCGGCCCCCTCCAGATCCTCGACGATCCGCCGGCTGCTGCGGCTACCCGCACCGCGGAGCATCATCTCGCCGGAGAGCGTCGCCAGGCCGCAGCGGCCTGGTCCGTCATGGATCGCACCCGCCGGTGAATGGAAGGCCACTGCGACCGATTCGAGGCCGGGCAATTCCTCACCGAGCAGCACGATGCCGTTGGGGAGGGTCGTCGAGAAAAGCGTCTGCGTCACGGGCACCGGTTCTGGAACGGGATCACGACCACGCAACCGCGGTCACGACGGAACCCGCGGTTCCTCCCGCGGACGCACCGTCGCCGACGGCGGCAGGACACTCGTCCACCGTGCTGCCGTCCACCACTTTGTACACAGTTCGCATCCGACGGAAACCCAGACGTTTATAGAGGCGGACGGCACGGCAGTTATCGGCCGTGACTTCCAGAGACGCGATCCTCAGGCCGTGCTGGCGAAAGCCCAGAAGAGCCTGCTCGATCAGGCACTCGCCGAGCCCGAGACCGCGGTGCCCGGGCACCACGCCGATATTTTGGATCAGACCGCAGCTACCAGGAGCGGCCACCCCCTGGATCGTGCCGCACCACTGCAGTTCTTCCGGCGACCGCCCGAAGGCGATGAGCCAGGTCGCGTCGGGTAGGAAGCCAGGTTTTTTGCGGATTTCCCGCATCAGCCGGCGGCAGCCTTCGAAGCTGCCCAGGCAGGGGAAGACCGCCGCATCGATCTCGTCGCGAAACGCACGGAATTTGGCACGGGCATGGACGTCGACCAACGCCTCGTTCCACGGCACGAACCGGTATCCCGGCCGCAGCGGCGATGGCTGGCGGCTTACCGCCAGATCCACATCCATCCGAAATCGCTTGAAGTAGGTCGATTCCACTGCTTCGCTCCGGGGGAGAAGATATTCCCGAACTTAAGAATACGCTCTGTTTTGGTCAATGCGCCGGTCGGAACGGATTGCAGGAATCCGCCCTCCGCGGTATGTTTTTGGTGAATCAAAAAATGTTTTTTGGCAACCCAAAAAAGCTGGTGCCGATCCTGGTGGCCGCGTGTGCGGTTGTCGCGGTGCCGCTGCCGCTGGTGCGGGCCGATCAGCCGGCCTGTGCCGTAGTCACCACGAC
>CANETO010000205.1 GCA_947440895.1 Planctomycetaceae bacterium
CCCCGGAGCCTCATCGGTGGCCTCTTCGTCGGCAAGCACCGCCGGAATCCGCGCCGCGAGAGCCGCTTCCTGCTCCGAGACGGCAGGGGTCGCCTCCGGTGTCTGGGAAGGGGTGTCTCCGGCGGTGGGAGCCGCTGCCCCGGGACGTGTCGGGTCGCCAGGGTCACCATCGCGATCGTCGCCCGGGGTGCCAGTCTGGCCGTTCACGGTCGACGAGGGAGTCCCGGTCGGCGTCGTGGCCGGAGGCGCCCCGATGGCCCCCGAAAAGGCGGCCAGTGTGGCGGCGCGGCGGACCGCCTCCGGATCGATTTTTTCGAGTTTGGCGATGGCGTCGGCAGCCTGCGGGAGGGGGCAGGCCCGCAGATAGTTCACGATTGGCTCACGTACGAAGATGTTGTCGGCCTCGGCCTGCTCAAAGAGTTCCACGAGCCGGTCGATTACCGACCAGTCCTGCCAGCGGGCGAGATCGGCGATCACCAGATCGGCGAGCTTTGGCTCCTCGAGCAACAGCCGTAGTGAGGCGAGCACGCGGTCCTTCGGCACGCGATCCGACTCCTCGCCGAGAAACCGCAATGCCATCACAGCGGCATAGGTTTCGGTGAAGGGAATCTCGCGGCCGCGACGATGGAGGAACAGTTCGTCGACCAGGTCGAGTCCCGCGGGACCCTTGAGCGTCACGTAGCAGGCGATCAGGGCATCGAGGCCGCTCCTCACCTCGGCCTTGTCGGGACCAAGGTCCTGATTGGCAAGGATCGCACCGATGCGGTCGGCGTCGGCCGGCGTGCCGCAGGCACCGAGCATGGTGGCATAGAGCCGCCGCCGGTTTGCCTGGACCTTGGGATTCTCGATCCACTCAAGCAGTTGCGTGGGATCCATCCGGTCGGCCAAGCCGCGGACATCCGCGTAGGGAGCGACGGCGAATTCGTCATACGCATCGCGGGCCAGCGTCTCGTCGGGATCTTCCAGATGCTTCTGAAAGAAGGCCAGACGATCGGGGCCTTTTTCAGGCAGCGCGGACAGCTTGCGGAGATACTCCACCCCGCGCTCGCTCACCGGGATGGGGCTCGACCAGACCAGCTTCGGCGGCTCGATGCCCATGAGCAGGAAGAGCGTGCCCACCGGCTTCTCCTCAAGCAGGATCGTCTGGATCGGTGTGCCGTCCGCTCCGATGTGCCCCGCCTCCGCGATCGTGTCAGCCCCCTTCAGAACCTCGACAACCGCGAACGTCCCCTTCGGCAGGGGGCCGTCTGCGCGGGGCGAGAGGGAGCCCGCTGCCGGCGGCTCCACGAGCCGGACGATGGCGGCTGCCTGGCTCTGGGCGATCTCCTGCGCAAACGTGAGCGAGACGGCCGAACAGAAGGGGCAGGCCAGGGCTCGAGGCGTCTGGCCGACGAACAGTCCGAGGACGATCACCGCGGCGACCCAGACTGTTTTCGACGTTGGCAGGAGATTTCTCATGGGCACATTCTAGAGCACAACTCGGCGGAATGGGTGAATCTCGTTCTGGCGTGTGAGGGGCCTGGGATTGGGGGAAGCCGCAGCGAGTCGGCGTATCTCCGCCTCGAGCCGGAGGCTTTCACCGTCTCAGGCAACTGGGCCAGCAATCACAAACCTAGCCCCCCTGCAGCCACTTGGAGACGTCGGTGCGGTAGGCGGCCAAGGCCGGGAGCAGGGCGGCCAGAATGGCCAGCACGACGAGGAACGGCACGAGGAGCAGTTCCGCGCCCGGCGCGCTTGAGAGAACGCTGGCCGAGACGCCGGCATTGGTCGTGATCAGCGGGGCGATCGCCCCCACGAGCAAGTGACCCAGCATCCAGCCGGCGAGCCCGCCGCCGACGGCCAGCAGCACCGCCTCGATGAGCACGACGACGAGGACATGTGATCGGCGGGCCCCCAAGGCCCGCATGATCGCCACGTCGCGGCTGCGTTCCAGCGACGAGCCCACCATGCTCACGAGGATCCCGATCGCCGAAACGATCACGACGAGCGTCGTCAGCAGAAGCAGGAGCAGTTCCAGCGGTCGCACGAAGAGATCGAGGAGCAGGCGGATCTCCCGGATCGGCTCGGCGGCCTGGCCGTCACGGCCCTCGTTGATCGCGGTCCGGAGTCCCATGGCCGTCAGTTCGGCGGGCAGGTCGGGCATGCCGGCCATGCCAGGCAGCGTTGCCGTCTCCACGAGAATCGCCGTCACCTCGCGTTGCGCCGCCGGGAGTGGCAGATGGTCATGGTGTTCGGCGTCATCGACACCATGGGCATCCTGACTGGTGTCGGCCTGCATCGCACCAGGGTCCGCTGCCTCAACCGGCTTGGCATGCCCCTCCTGCAGGTAAAAACCTTCCATGTTCACGAACACACCGCGATCGACGGGCGTGTCGGTGCGGGCCAGAACCCCCGTCACCGTGAAGGGATCGTGCACCTTGCCGTCATCGGCACCGTGCGTGGGGGCAAAGGGATCGCCTGGCTTGAGCCCCAGGTTGGCGGCGACCGTCGCCCCCAGCACGCCGCCGAAGAACTCATCGTCGCGGAAGTTCCGGCCGGCGGCGAAGGCAAACGGGCGGCTGTCGCCGACTGTGAGCCGGTTGAAGTAGGCCGCGTTGGTGCCGATCACTCGAAAGCCGCGGAAATAGTCCCCCATGCAGATCGGCACGGCTGTCTTGGTGCTGGCAACAAAAGTGCCATCCACGCCGTCGGTCCGCTCGGCGGCGGGCAGGAACTGTTGGTAGAAGTCCCAGGAAATATTTTCGATCGGTTTGCTGATCAGATAGACGCTGTTGAGCACCAGCTGCAGCGGACTCCCTTTCGCGCCCACGATCATGTTGTAGCCCAGCCCGGATCCCGAATTGAAGGCCTGCTTGACGATGCCACCGGTCACGAGCGTGGCCACGACGAGCGCGACCCCGAGTGCCAAGGAGAGGGCGGTGAGCAGGCTGGTGAGCAGCCGCTGCCGGATATTGCGCCAGGCAATGCCGAGAAGGGTCATGGGCGAGGCACCGTGGCTGCGCGGTTAAAATCCTCCAGCCGCACGCGGCGGGGAAACTGCCCGGCTACATCGGCGGCGTGGGTCACCACAAGGAGCGCGACGCCTTGCTCGGTACAGGTGGTGCGAAGGAGGTCGATCACCTGCTGCTGGTGGGTGGGGTCGATGCTTGCTGTTGGTTCGTCGGCAAGCACCGCCCGGGGGCTGTTGGCAAGCGCCCGGGCGACGGCCACCCGCTGCTGCTGTCCCACGCTCAGCTCGGCCGGCTTGTGGGCGAGCCTGTGCCCCAGACCCACAGCCTCAAGCAGCCGCACCGCCCGGTTCCGATCGGGGCGTCCCGAACCGAATGACATGGCCACGAGCACGTTCTCGAGCGCCGTGAAGCCCGGCAGCAGATTGAACTGCTGAAAGACCAGGCCGAGCTTATCGGCCCGCACCCGGTCGCGACGGGCCTCGTCGAGGCGGGCGATATCCAGGCCGTCGACGATCACCCGCCCGGCATCCGGCCGCATGATCCCGGAGATGACGTTGAGCAGCGTCGATTTCCCGGAGCCGCTGCGGCCCTCCAAGGCGCAGTGCTCGTCAGCGGCGAGTTGGAACGAGTCGATGTCGAGAATCGACACCTGCTCGCCGCCCGGCATCGTGAACGATTTGCGGACGTCGGTGAGTTCCAGCACGGGGGTAGGCATACCTGCAATCGTATCCGCTGACGGTGGTTCCTGAAGAGGCCAGCCGGTCGTGACAGCCGACGTTTTTGCGGGCCGATTGAGCGGCTGCGGCACGGCGGTGTATATTTCGCCGCCCCCTTGGAGAACCCGCCCTTCCGCATCGTTGCGGAGCGGCAGGCGTTCTTTCGACGTCCCGCCTCAGGAGATTCGCCGTGTCCATTCGCGTCGGCATCAACGGTTTCGGCCGCATCGGTCGCCTCACCTACCGAGCCATCTTCGAGAAATACGGCCTCAACGGCGACGTCCAGGTCGTGGCCTTGAACGACCTCACTGACGCCAAGACCAACGCCCATCTGCTTGAGTTCGACTCCAACTACGGCCCCTTCAAGGGCCACGTTGGCTACGAGGGGAACGATCTGGTCGTCGACGGCCACAAGATCAAGGTGTTCGCCGAGAAGGATCCGGGTGCCATCGACTGGAGCTCGCAAGACGTTCAGGTGGTGGTGGAGAGCACCGGCTTCTTCACGGACGCCACGAAGGCCGTCGCCCACAAGCGGGGCAGCGTGAAGAAGGTGGTGATCTCGGCCCCGGCCAAGAATGAAGACCTGACGATCGTGCTGGGCGTCAACAATGAGATGTACGACCCGAAGAAGCACCACGTGATCTCGAACGCCTCCTGCACGACCAATGGTCTGGCACCGGTGGCCAAGGTGCTGCACGAGACCTGGGGCATCGATCGGGGCCTTCTGACCACCGTGCACGCCTACACCAATTCGCAGAAGACCGTCGATACGGCGGCCAAGGATCTGCGCGATGCCCGGGCCGCGGCGCTCAACATCGTCCCCTCGAGCACCGGTGCGGCGCGGGCCGTGGGCCTCGTCATTCCGTCGCTGCAGGGCAAGTTCACCGGCATGGCCTTCCGCGTGCCGGTCGCGACGGTGAGCGTTGTCGACTTCACGGCGTTGCTCGGCAAGGAGGCCTCGCCTGCCGATATCAACGCCGCCATGAAGAAGGCTGCCGAGGGCCCGCTCAAGGGAATCCTGCGGTACACCGACAAGGAACTGGTGTCGACCGACCTGAAGGGCGATCCCCACAGTTCGATCTTCTCGGCCGTCGATACGATCGGCCTGGGCAACTTCGTGAAGGTCGTCAGCTGGTACGACAACGAGTGGGGCTACTCCAACCGCGTCGCCGACCTGCTGAACTTCCTCGAGGACA
>CANETO010000206.1 GCA_947440895.1 Planctomycetaceae bacterium
CCATTTCGCAATGGCTTGAGCCGCTTTGTGCTCAAAAAATCCCCCCATGAAGGATGCTACGCTCTCAATCGCATCGAGAGGGGTGGCACCATTCATAACCCGGTGGGTGACGCGGGCAAAAAACTCTCCTCCGCCTAATGCGTGAGTGTCTCTATGGGTGAACATTGTTTTTCTGGCCGCGTCCACCAATTCCTCTTCGGTGTCATAGTAGGCATGGGCCGCAACATGGCGGATAGCCATCGCGTTTGAGATGCCACCAAGATGTTCAATTGGGGTTCCTCTTTTGACTTGCGCATAGGTCTCTTGAGTCATGGTGCAAATCCATGAACCCCAGCCATTCTCAAGACGATTCATCCAATGCGGAATCATCGCTGCAACACTCAAGGCTCTCGGGGGGGCGGAGGTTGCCGCCAAATGCTCTAAAACGAGGATGTTGTAATCACCGTAGTCGGTTGTTCCCCCGGCGGTTTTGCCCGGATGGTAATTGCGCTCACCCCATCCGATTCCATGAGTGTGGCCACCCATCATTTCACCGGGTGACATGAACTTGTTTAGCGGCCTATTGCCATAAGCCTTAAGAATCTTCGCGGCATCGTATTCATAATGACTGCCGAGACAGAGGGCGTCGCCGACAAGGGCTCCAAAAAAGGCGCCTTTGATTGCTTCTTCTTTTGGTAAGTGGTTCATACTTTTCATCCGATTGTTGCTTGGTTCTCGCTGACTGCACAGGGTGTGTGGTTTCAGCGGTTCTGTGATCCCCTTGTGGATGTTCCGGCTCCGCAGTCGCATGAGCAAACAAACGCTGACCGTAGTCAGCCTTTCTGTTTCTGCCGCATGTAATACCGCTGCACGCGGGCCACGCATGGGCGGCCGTCGGGGCTCTTCGTCGTGCAGGCGGCATCGGGCTGGCCTGCCTTCTGCACCACCGCCCGCACACGCGAGGGCACGGGCTCCGCAAGGTCGGCATCAACATCATCTACCGTGAGGCCATGGCAGCAGCAAAGCGGTCCGGCCGGATCCTTCGGCCAGTAGAGACCGTGGGCGGCGTCCGCATCCACGCTCCGCTCGAAGAGGTCGAAGTAGGCGACGGGGCAGGCGTCGGTCGCGCACCAATAGGCCGGCTCGCCGAGCGACTCGGCCGCCTCCGGGGCCAGGTGGGCCCGTAGCGTTTCAGGGCCGACGGGCAGGCCATCCGCGCCGCACCGCGGGCACCGCGGCGGCAGGCTCGAGTCGGGTTCCTTGAGAGGGGCCTTGTACATGATCACTCCGACTTCAGGGTCACTCTGGGTCCAGACACATATCTTCCCGCTTACCGGAAAGCACGAAGCTTACCAAGCTTTTGAGCGTCGTCAGTGGTCACGTGGCGGGCGGCGGTAGCGACTCCGCTGCAGCCGAGGGCTGCGGTCGCCCGCAGTGCGGCATGGGTAGCTGCGCGGGCCTCGGGTGAAAAGGCGACGCGATTGAAAGCGGAAACCCGTGCCTTTTACGAGAATGGATGAAGCAGAAAATCCATGCCCCCGGCTGAGATCGTCGGCCGCATAGAAACCGTCCACGAATCGTTAGACTGATCCGGCTCACGCGCCGACGGACACATCGGTCGGCGCTCTCCTGTTTGGAACGTCGGCTCCGGGAACCACCACCATGCGATGCTTTGCCTCTGTGGCGATCGTGCTGTTCGTGCAGGCGTGTGCCTTCCAGTGCTCCGGAATGGCTGCCGACCTGGAGCAGTGGGGGCACTGGCGGGGCCCGCTCGGCAACGGCGTGGCCCCCGGGGCGACACCCCCGCTCGAGTTCGGTGCAGCGCGGAACGTCCGCTGGAAGGTGGCGGTGACGGGCCGCGGTTCCTCCTCGCCGGTGGTCTGGGAACAGTCGGTGTTCGTCACCACCGCGGTGCCCGTGGAGGGCACTCCTGGCATGCTCGACTTCCGCCTGCTCTGCTACGACCGCGCGACCGGAGCTGAGAAGTGGTCGCGGTCCGCCGTGCAGGCCGTGCCGCACGAGGGCACGCACGACACCAATGGCTTCGCCTCGGCGTCGCCGTGCACGGATGGCAGGCACGTCTACGCCCACTTCGGCTCCCGCGGCCTCTTCTGCTACACGATGGCGGGAGACCCCGTCTGGAAGCGGGACTTTGGCCGGATGTCGATCCGCAACGGCTTCGGCGAGGGGAGTTCGCCCACGCTTGCCGGCGGGAAGATCATCGTGCCGTGGGACCATGAGGGGCCGTCGAAGCTCTTCGCCCTCGACGCGGCGACCGGCGCGACGGTGTGGGAGACGCCGCGGGACGAGCTGACCTGCTGGGCCACGCCACTGATCGCCACTGATCGACAGGGGGTGAAGCAGGTCGTCATGAACGGGCAGAAGGCGGCCCGCGGCTACGACCTTGAGACCGGCCGGGAACTCTGGCGCTGCGGAGGTCAGACCGAGCGTCCCTGCGCCTCGGCGGTCGCGGTGGACGGCGTCGCCTGGATCGGCAGCGGATTCCGCGGCGCCTTCATCGGCGGATTCGACCTGTCCGGACGCGGCGATCTCGCCGCCACTCCACACCTCCTTTGGACGCTCAAGAAAGACACCCCCGACGTCGCCTCGCCGCTACTGTCGGATGGTCGGCTCTACTTCTACAAGGAGAAGACCGGCCTTCTCTCCTGCGTCGACGCCACGAGCGGCCGCCCACACTACACGGCCAGCCGCATTCCCGGCATGAGCCGCACCTACGCCTCCCCCATCGCCGCCAACGGCTGCGTCTACCTCACCGACCGCAGCGGCATGATCGTGGTCATCGAGGACAAGCCGGTCCTGAAGGTGCTCGCCACGAATGCGATGGAGGAAGGGGTGGATGCGACGCCGGCGGCCGTCGGCGCCGATCTCTTCATCCGGGGTGAGAGTCACCTGTTCTGCATCACCGCGGGACGGTGACGGCCGCCGCGCCGGCGGGGGCGGGGCCGCTGAGCAGCCGGGCTCATCAGGTGCTGGCGACGAGGTGCCGGCACTCGCGTATCCGTGAACACCCATGCGCCGCTCGCAGGCCGGTTCCATCGGCGTCTGTTGGAGAGTGTGATCCCGGGTAGCGATCGCACAAAGTCATTCTCGCAGCCGCACAAGGTAGAGGCGGCGTACAGCGATGCAGATTCCGATGCATTCAGAGACTCACCGGTGTTGCCTCGTAGTGCACCGGCGAGTCATCGGCAGCTCGTTGTGAAAATACCCCCGGCAGGAATCGTTCAATCGCAGTGTCGCCCGAGAAAAATATCGGTTTTGGAAAGTCACTTCCCTAAATCTGACCCTGTTTTAAGGCAGGCCGTCGCGCTTGGCGGACAACCGCTGAAAAGAGAGACCGAGATGGCTGGCGAGGAGGTCGATTCATCCGCAGAAACTGTGCCTGGCGGCTCGGCCGCTCGTCCCAGCGATCGTGGTCGAGCTTGAGTTGGAACTGCGGGAATCCGTCATGACGTCAGGAACTCGGGGATGCGCCCGATGATTGAGGCTTCGGTCGCCAGATTTCATGGCCGGAGGTGGCTTGCCGCTTTTTGGCGTCCTCGAAGATTGCCGCGAGATCGTGCCCGAACTTTTCGGCGATGCGTCGCCGAGTCGCGTGAATGTCTTCGATCGTCGTGTCGCGACCAGGAGATTTCGGTGTCATCGCTCAACAGTTCCTCGGGCCTCGGTTGAAATCGTGCCGAAGCTCTGTGCCAGGCCCGTCAGAGCCCCAACCACTGTCGCAGTGTTGCGTCGATTCGTCTCGCATCGTCGGTGTCGAGTCGGCCGACCATTTTTATGACGAGCGATTCGTGGATCGTGTACAGCCCCCGCTTGACGAATGAAGCCATGTTCAGCCCGGCTCCCTGCCAGTCGGCAAGGCTGAACTCGCCCTCGATCATCCGGTCGGTCTTACTCGTCAAAGGCACTACAAAGACGTCTCGTGAGCGATGCTCGCCACTCACTACGACCGCCGGCCGCACCTTCACGCTGGAGCGGTCTGAAAAGGGATATGCGACGAGAATGACGTCATTTTTGGAGAAGCTTGGCATAGTCATCGTCCTCAGGGTTGTCCCATATTTCGGCGAGTGACTTCTGGCTGGCATCAAGCCAAAAGTCGGTGCCATCTTCGGGGAGCACTGTCACGAGAACCTTGGCGCCTTCTGGAAGAGTCGCCGGTTCCGCCAGTTCGACCTTCCCATCGTGGATAATTGCCTTGAGTGTGACGATCATGAGAAGAGGGCTCCGGGGCGGTGTCGAAGGATATGCGAGCGTGCGATTCTCGCGTCATAGTTGCTGACCCTAAGATTCTAATCCAGATTGTCGCTCAACGCTTCACGCGGGTGAGGGCCTCGACCTCGACATCGCCCCAGGGCCGAACGGCATCAGGATTCGCAACGCTGTCAGCGAGCCGTCGCTCGAGTTCCGCTCTCTGCCAATCGCGGAGCGGTGCGGCTTCCACGTCGTGGATAACGCTATCCCAGATTGCTTCAGCGACTTGGATCCGTTCCTCGATGCTGAGGCGATCGATCCCGAGGTCGTGCAGTGAGACGCTGACCATGAGTGCCTCCAAGGCAAGACGGTGCGATGCCAGAAAAGAGTGTACGCAAGTACACTGTTATGGTCAAGCTTGCCACAGGAAAAGTAGGGCGGCGGCGTGCGTGCCAACCCGCTGAGGAACGGCGAGAAGTCAGTTGTTGGCTCCCCGGCAGGGATCGAACAAACGCGGTATTGCTCGGGAAAAACCTGAAAAGGGGAAACCACCCGGCGCAAAATCCAGCACCACGAAACGGAGCCGGCGCCGCGGGCAGGTGAAGAAGGCCAAGGCAGCCAAGAAAGCCAACGGCCGGAAAGGAGGTGCGCGATGATGCACC
>CANETO010000207.1 GCA_947440895.1 Planctomycetaceae bacterium
ACTATAGACCCGATGGCCGGGAGAGCTTACCCGCCGAATATGGCGGATCAGTCGCTCACCGTTGGGACCATACTTGAGTTCTAACTGCAGTTGGGCGACGGGGGCCGTCTCCACTTCCTTCCAGTCCCAAATGAATCCTTCCCGCTTCAATACGTCAGCCACGCCGCGTTTCACCTTCGAACTCGGCAGTTCCACGGTGGCGCGTTCGACTCGCACCGCGTTACGGATGCGGGTGAGCATGTCGGCGATGGGGTCGGTCATCATGTCAGCGGAACCCTCTTGTGAAATCCTCAGACTCGATCTGGAACGTGCACTGTGTCGTAGTCGTGAAACTGGTCATTCTGTCACCGCGTGCAAAAAGCACACGCCGACAACGTTACCAACTGGCCTTCCGTACGCCCGGTATACAGCCTTGATCAGCAAGCTTCCGGAAACAAATGCGGCAGGTACCGAACTTCCGGTACACCGCACGTGGCCGGCCGCACAGCATGCAACGCTGCACCTGGCGGGTGGAAAACTTCGGCGGCCGCTTGGCAGCGGCGATCTTTGATTTGCTTGCCATATGAGTTTCTGGATCCGTATCGACCAGTTGTGATGCCGCTACGCCGCGGCACCGCCATCCTCTCCGTCCTTCTTGAGCGGCATCCCCATGGCGACGAGGAACTGGCGTGCCTCGTCGTCAGTCTTGGCCGTCGTCACCATCGTAATGTGCATACCCTGAGGCCGCGTGTAGCGGTCCGGGTTGATCTCGGGGAACACCATCTGCTCCGAGAGCCCAAGGCTGTAATTGCCGTGCCCGTCAAACGCGGTACTCGAAAGGCCTCGAAAGTCACGCACGCGGGGCAGTGCCAACGACACCAGGCGATCGAAAAACTCGTACATCCGCCGACCGCGGAGCGTGACCTTGCAGCCGATCGGCAGGTTTTCCCGCAGCTTGAAACCAGAGACCGCCGCTTTGGAGATTGTGGCAATCGGCTTTTGGCCGGTGACCTGGGCCATGGCTCCAATCGCCTCCTCGAGATATTTCTTCTCGGTGACTGCCACGCCCACACCCATGTTCACGACGATCTTCTCGAGCTTCGGGATGGCGTAGGGGTTGGTCCGACCGAGAGACTCGGTGAGCAGCGGACGAACGACATTCACATAATGCTGCAGCATGCGGGGCGTTCCGGTATCAGCCGGGCTCGCCGTCTCACTTGCTTTTGTCTTTTTTGCCATCGCCGCGATCCTATTGGAGTCCTGTAGATTTCCTACCGTTCACCGACCCTGAACCGATCCTCGTAAGCCAACCGCCTCGACTACTTCGTAGCCGCCTTGGCGGCCCGTGGCGGCCTCACCACACTGATCTTGGCCTCGCACTTTTTGCAGACACGCGCCTTCGAACCGTCGGCTTCAATCTGCAGGCCGATCCGAGTCGCCTTGCCGCATGCACCGCAGACGACCAGCACGTTCGAAACGCTGATTGGCATCTCACGGCTCAACCGCCCACCCTGCGGATTCTTCTGGCTCCGCTTCATGTGGCGATACACACGATTGACGCCCTCGACCACGATTTTTCCATCGTCTGGCTGGACGGCCAACACCTTGGCCCGGGTGCCCTTGCCGTTGCCGGTCCGCACTTCGACGAGATCGCCCGTATGAATCAACATCACACCACCTCACTGGCAAGGCTGACGATCTTCATGAAGTTACAGTCACGCAGTTCGCGGGCCACCGCACCGAAAATGCGCGTGCCCTTGGGATTCTTGTCATTGTCGATGATCACGCATGCGTTGGTGTCAAACCGAACGTAGCTCCCGTCGTCACGCCGCGAAGGCTTTCTGCAACGCACGACGACAGCCTTGACGACCGCCTTCTTCTTCACGTCACTGCCGGCGATCACGCTCTTCACGCTGCATACGATGATGTCACCGAGACCGGCGGTTCGCTTCTTGCTCCCGCCGAGCACCTTGAAGCACATGACTTCCTTGGCACCGGTGTTGTCGGCTACGACGAGCCGTGTCTGCATTTGGATCATGTTGCGACCTGTCCTTCCGTGCTGTCAGAGGCAGTCCCCGTCGCCGCAGCCGCCTCGGCTTTGGCTGCCGTTTCGCGAAGCTGTGTCGCTCTCGCACCGCTTCGCAGCGAAGCCACGTCGACAGCCGTGCTCTTGGTCACAACCCGCACCAGTTCCCACCGCTTCAGGCGACTGCGGGGACGGCACTCGATGATCTCCACGAGATCGCCTGGCTGCGATTCTTCCTGCTCGTCATGTACATGGCAGACGGTACGGCGATGCATGATCCTGCCGTACTTCGGGTGACGCACGACGCGCGGAATCTCGACACGCCGCGTTTTGCTCGCGGCTGCGCTCGTGACCGTTCCTGTTTCCACTCGCTTGGGCATCTTCGATGATTCCTACCAGTAACCGGGTATTCGTTGGTTGATTTCGCTCGTTCTTGCGACTGTCCGCTCAGGTCCCGCTCTGTGTCCGCTTCTTGAACTGCCGTTTGGTGGCCACACCATCCTTGCCAGGAGCACGAACCTTCGCACGGCCACTGGCACGGTGCTTCTTGGCATGCTTTTCGTGCTGTGGCGATGCGTCTTCATGGCCTCCGGCGACATGACTTGATGCCGCCCCCGGTCCATTCTTCAGCAGACCACGTTGCGTCAGGATCGTCTGGCACCGCGCGATCGTCCGGCGATGCTTGCGAACCTCGGAAGGTGATGCCAACTTCTCGGTTTGGGCCTGGATCCGAAGGCGAAACAGTGACTCAGCGGCGTCCTTCCAGACGAGCCGGATCTGCTCTTCACCCATGTCCCTGAGTTCACGTACCTTGGTCATAACCTTTGATTCTTTCGCTGATTCTTTCGCCGATGTCTTTGCTGGAAGATCTCTGCCTAACCTCGACCGACCACAACTGCCTCGCTTCACAGTCAGCGCGGCCCCTCGCCAGTCCTTACATCAACCGACGCCTGACAAACCGCACCCGCAAGGGCATCTTGTGAGCCAATCTGGCGAGGCACAGTCGTGCAGCGTCCTCCGTCACCCCGCCGATCTCATAGAGAATCATGCCGGGCTTGATGACAGCCGCCCAAAACTCCGGCTCACCCTTACCCTTACCCATACGGGTTTCGAGCGGGATCGACGTGATTGACTTATGTGGAAAAACGCGCACGAATAGCCTGCCCTCCGTACGGAGGTACTGCTGAGCCGCGATGCGACCAGCCTCAATCGTGGCAGCCGCAAGCCACCCCGGCTGTTCGGCCTGGAGGCCGAAGTCGCCGAAGACGACGCGGTTACCACGCGAGGCGTCACCTCTTATACGACCTCTTTGGCTTTTTCGGTGCTTGACCCTCTTGGGCATCAGCGCCATCGCCGGTCTCCTCGTACATACCTTGGTTCACCCACACCTGCACTCCGATGTGCCCCTGCGCCGTGGGAGCTTCGCAGAATCCGTAATCGATTTTGGCCCGGATCGTGGAGAGGGGCACGGAGCCGGCACTCGCCTTCTCGCACCGCGACATCTCCGCACCGCCCAGCCGTCCAGACAATTGAATTTTCACGCCCTTTGCGCCGGCGTCCATGGTCGTGTCCAGGGCACGCTTCAACGACCGCCGAAAGGCTGCTCGCTTGGTGAGCTGATCACAGATATCCTCCGCAATCAGCTGCGCCTGAATCTCGGGACGCGAGACCTCTTCAACCTTGAGGTTCACGCGCCGACCGAGGAGTTCCTGCAACTCCTCCTGCAAACGATCCGCCTCTTGGCCTTTCCGGCCGAGAATCACGCCCGGCCGCGCCGAGTGAACGATCACCTTCACTTCGTCGCGGGTCCGCTCAATCTCCACCTTCGGAATCGCGGCGGCACGGTGCTTGGTCTTCAAATACCGACGCACCTTGACATCCTCGAGCAACAGCTCTCGGAAGTCTTTTTTCGACGCATACCATCGGCTCTTCCAAGGCTCGGTAATACCGGTCCGGAACCCGATTGGATTGACTTTCTGGCCCATGTGAATCGCCTTGTGTATGAAAGCTGTTTTGACTGCTGCTAATAAAAAGCGTGGTGGAGCGTTACTCTGCGGCCTCGACCGCCTTGGAATCGAGCGCAACCTTGATGTGGGACATCCTACGCTTGATGCCAAACGCCATGCCACGGGCCCTCGGCCGAATCCGCTTGAACATCGGGCCCGGATCGATCCGGGCATCCACGACGACCAGGTCATCCAATCCCGATGCCTGCTTGTGCTCTGCATTCCCGAGCGCGCTCTTGATCACTTTTTCCAGCATCCGAGCACCGCGATGCGGCTGGAAGCGGAGGATGTCCAAAGCCTCGTCGGCGAACTTTCCACGGACGAGGTTGGCCAGATGGCGAACCTTGCGTGGACTGATGCTGGCGTATTTGTGTGTAGCTGTGTATGGCATAAATCACCTGTGTCGGCTCGTGTTCACTTGCCGCCGGGGCCGGCTGCTTCCTTGACCTTACCGCCGTGGCCGCGGAACGTACGCGTCGGCGAAAACTCGCCCAGCTTGTGCCCGACCATGTCCTCGGTGACGAAAACCTTCATGTGTTGCTTGCCGTTGTGCACCATGAATGTCAGCCCGATGAACTCGGGCACAATGGTGCACGACCGCGACCAGGTCTTGATCGGATCCCGCTTCCCGGATGAGAGCTGTGCCTCCACCTTCTCGAAGACTCGAGGATCGATGTAGGGGCCTTTTTTCGCGCTGCGACCCATAAGTGCTGTTTTCCGTCGTGACTGTAACTGGTGATTGGTGCTTGGGCACCGACAGCAGGTCGCTGTCGGGGATCATCTTGTGACTATCGAACCTTTAACTGACCGTAGC
>CANETO010000208.1 GCA_947440895.1 Planctomycetaceae bacterium
AGGGCCCAGGGTTTGGCGATGTCGATTTCGTGCCAATTTTCATGGCCCTGAAGGAGGTCGGCTACGCGGACTGGGTGAGCGTCGAGGTATTCGACTACGCTCCCGGGGCCGAAAGGCTGGCTCGCGAGAGCATCGAGTACATGCGGCGGATCGCCGCCAGCGGATCATCATGAGTTGTATGTTCCAGGGGGAGGAGACTGCCATGCGTCGCCGTAGTGAATTCGAACGGATCAAGGAGCGTCACGGGTTCCTGCACTCTGCCGGCCGGCTCCCGGCCACGCTGCTCGGCCTGCTGCTTGTCGTGTTGGTGCCGGCAACCGGCCGCGCCGCCGACGTATCTGCACCGCCCGCGCCGCCACCGAGTGTCGCCGCCGCCGCCGCCACCGAGACGATCCGGCTCTGGCCCGGTGATGCGCCAGGCGCTCTCGGCTCCGCCGATCACGACATCCCCGTGGTGGCCTGGTGGCCGGCCCCCGTCGGCGCGAAGCCGACGGCAGCGATGGTGGTCTGTCCTGGCGGCGGCTACGGTGGGCTCGCCGACCACGAGGGGAGCGACTACGCCAAGTGGCTCAACTCGCAGGGCATCTCCGCCTTCGTGCTCCGCTATCGGCTGGGCAGCAAGGGATACCGGCATCCAATCATGCTCGGCGACGTGTCGCGGGCCATGCGGCTGGTGCGGGCAGAGCATGTCCGACTGGGCATCGATCCCGAGCGTGTGGGCGTGATGGGCAGCTCGGCCGGCGGCCATCTGGCGGTCACGCTCCTGACCCACGGCGACGAGGGCGATCCGGCCGCGGCCGACGCGATCGATCGGCAGCCGTCGCGGGCGACGCTCGGCGTGCTCTGCTATCCGGTCGTCAGCATGCTCCCACCCAACACCCACAGTGGATCGAAACAGAACCTGCTCGGCGACAATCCGCCCGAGGAACTCGAGCGGGAACTCTCGGGCGAACTCGCCGTCAACGACACGACGCCGCCGGTGTTTGTCTGGCACACCGTCGAGGACACTGGCGTGAAGCTGGCGGGCGTGCTCGAACTGGCCGCGGCGCTCGATCGCCACAGGCGGCCCTTTGAACTGCACGTCTACGAAAAGGGCCGCCACGGCATCGGCCTCGGCTTCCGTCCCTACGACGGCTTCAACAGCGAACGGCTGCACCCCTGGACGGTCGAATGCCGCCGCTGGCTGGTCGAACGCGGCTTTACCGGCGACTGATTGGACCTCCGACTATGATGGCGGCACGGATGGAGGCAGGGTCTGCCACCGGTTCCACGCTCCTGAGAGGAATTCACCCGATGAAGCCCCGTGAAGTGCTCGCGATGTGCCGCGAGAAAGAAGTAAAAGCGGTCGATCTGCGGTTCGCCGATTTTCTTGGCGCCTGGCAGCACTTCACGATCCCCGTCGGCAAGCTCGAAGAAGACACCTTCGATGACGGCCTCGGCTTCGACGGCTCGAGCATCCGCGGCTGGCAGGCGATCAACGAGAGCGACATGCTGCTCGTGCCGGTGCCCGATTCGGCCTTCGTCGATCCTTTTGCGCAGATTCCGACGCTCGTGATGGTCTGCAACGTGCAGGACCCGATCACGCGGGAGGATTATTCCCGCGATCCGCGGAACGTCGCCCGCAAGGCGGTCAACTATCTGAAGAGTACCGGCATCGCCGACACCTGCTTCATCGGACCGGAGGCCGAGTTCTTCGTTTTCGATGATGTGCGGTTCGACCAGAACGCCCACGAGGGCTACTTCCATCTCGATTCGGTCGAGGCGGAGTGGACGCGGGGCCGGGCCGAGGGTCCAAACCTCGGCTACAAGCTGCGGCACAAGGAGGGCTACTTCCCCTGCCCGCCGTCGGACCAACTGATGGATCTCCGCAACGAGATGATGCAGACGATGATCCAGTGCGGGATCGACGTCGAGGCACAGCACCACGAGGTGGCGACCGCCGGCCAGTGCGAGATTGACATGCGGTATGGTGAACTGGTGCGGATGGCCGACCAGCTGTGCCTCTACAAATACATCGTGCGGAACGTTGCCAGACGTGCCGGCAAGACGGCGACCTTCATGCCCAAGCCGATCTTCGGCGACAACGGCTCCGGCATGCACACCCACATCTCCCTCTGGAAGGCCGGCCATCCGCTCTTCGCCGGCACAGGCTACGCGGGGCTTTCGGAGATGGCCATCCACGCGATGGGCGGGATCCTCCGCCACGCGCCGGCGCTTTTGGCCCTCACCAATCCCACCACCAACAGCTACAAGCGGCTTGTGCCGGGCTACGAGGCTCCGGTGAACCTCGCCTATTCGCAGCGGAATCGCTCTGCCAGTTGCCGGATCCCGATGTATTCGACGAGCCCCAAGACAAAGCGGATCGAGTTCCGCTGCCCCGATCCGACCTGCAATCCGTATCTGTCGTTCTCGGCGATTCTGCTGGCGGCGATCGACGGCATCCAGAACAAGATCAACCCCGGCGAGCCGCTCGACCGCGACATCTACGACCTGCCGCCGGAGGAACTCGCGAATGTGCCGAAGGCGCCCGGCTCACTCGACGAGGCGCTCGACGCCCTCGAACGAGACAACGATTTCCTCTTGCGCGGCGACGTCTTTACGGAGGACGTGATCGCGACCTGGCTGCGTTTCAAACGGGAGCGGGAGATCGCCCCGATGCGTCTGCGGCCGCACCCCTATGAGTTCTGCCTCTATTTTGATGCCTAGAGCGGAGCCGATTGGGTTCGAGCGCCGGCTTCGTGGGCGGAGCAGCTAGAGTGCCATTCGCAGGCCGATGTCGTCGTTGCCCTCGACCGTGTCGGTGCCGGCGGCTGCGTGTGGAGCCACCGGCCCACCGTCGTCCTCGCCATCCGGGCCAACGGAGTAGACGAGCAACAGGTTCTCCGCCTGCTTCATCCGCAGCGTCTCGCCGGCCGCGAAGGGATCATCGGTGGTGGGCGGAGCTGGCTTTGCAGTCAGGTCCACTATCGTCGCGGGAGCCGTGCCCGTCTCGAGCCTCTGCCTGGTGGCGGCGAGGAGGACGGCAGCGGCCCGCCTGAGCGACAAGGTATCGGCCTGCCAGCGGAAGGCGTCGCCCGTGGCCGGCACAAGAAGCGACGTGTGCATGCCTGGGCTGCGGGTCTGTAATTCGGCTTCAACGGCCTCTGTCTCGAGCTTCGCCTGATAGGGCTCTGCCTTGCCAGCCATCCCCTGGTACTTCTGCATGATCGCTCGACAGCCCGCGATGTCGGCAGGCAGGAAGAAGCTGCGAAAGAGCCTGGTGAGCCCGAGCATCGGCTCGCGATAGATAAGGGGCAGCGGTTTGGGACTCACCATGACACGGACGTAGTTGGCCATATCGAAATCCTCGCCCGACAGGTCGGCAAACAGGGTGAGCAGCGTTGCCTCTTCGCCCCGCAGATGTACGGTCAGGGCTGGTGGAGCCATGACGAGATCGCGGATCTCGGGCGTGTCGAGGGCGGCAAGGTCGCTCTTCCGAAGCGTCGGCAACACCTGCGTGAGCGTATCGAGCGCCGTGCGATCGATCGCGTAGCCGATCAGGGCACAGACGAGAAATGGCCCGCTACCGGCATGCCGGCCGATGCGGTGGAGGCGGACCACGTCGCGGAGGGCGTCGACGGTGTTGCCGTCGGTCGCCTCCCGCCGGGCCTGCAGAGAGAGCAACCGGGCTGCAAATATCAGTGCTTGCTCCTCCGGGAATGCCATGTCGATCGAAGGCCGCGTCCAGTCCTTCTGAAATCGGCAGGTGTCCCGATCGGCTGCGCGGCGAAGCAGGTCGAGCGTGGCGGCGTGTCGGGCGAGAAGCTCGGTCGCAGCCGGACTGAACGGGTCGATGGTCTCAGACGCCTGGAGCAGTGATTCCGGCCCCTGGGCTGCGGCAGGGTCGGCGCGGAGGGCTCCGCAGGCCTGCTCGTAAAGCGGGGCGGCATTCTGCGAGTCGGGCACGGCCGGCGGCAGGCTGTTCTGGATGAGCGCCGCCGCCTCCAGCCGAAGATAGGGAGCCTGCGCCGCCACGGCATTGTCGAGGATGAGGAGCGTGCCGAACGCGACCGCCGCGGCCAACGCCGACATTGCCGCCAGTCCAACCAGCGGCCAGCGGGCCGCCAGCGGCACCAATGCTGATGAAAACCGCAGCGGTCGATCGTGCGACCGCGCGAGCCCGGCCCAGGCGATCCAGCTACAGCCGATGAGCACCGCAAGGAACGCCGTGAGCGTGGGGCCGAACCAGTTGGTGATCATCGGCAGCGGGCCGAAGGCGAGCACCCCGGTCATCATGAGTGCCGGCAGGATCGTGACGACGGGCACGAGGATCGCCACCGCGACCAAGAGCCACCGCCAGCCGCGATCTGCCTTGGCCGCGGCGGCCGTGAACGCGGCCGACCAGAGCAGGCAGGCCGCGACGACCGCCAGATAGAAGCAAGCGTATCCCATCAGTGTTCTCACGGAAGGAAAAACCACGTGGAGCGAGCCGATCGCACTGCTGCAGACACTCGCGACGAGGTGCTAACCCCCCTGCAAGTATCGGTTTATGGACGGCCGGGTCAAATCGGCCGTCCCACCGCGGTGCCGCAGGTTCCCGTCGCCGCACGGCCCTCCATCGCCTATTCTTAATGTGATGCTCGGCCATCAGGCCGGGAGTAGTACCAGGAGTTCTCCAAGAGAACGGGAAACGCCCATGTCAGACGAAGCGACGCAGCCAGCCGCCCCAGCCGCCAAGCCCAGTGCCGTGGAGCTGGCGAAGATCGCCAGCCACTATCTGGCCGGTGACATCGCCAAGGAAC
>CANETO010000209.1 GCA_947440895.1 Planctomycetaceae bacterium
CCTGCTTTTCGGCCGTTTCAGCCGCCGGGGGTGTCGAGGCAGTCTCCGTCTTCTCGGCCGTGGCCGGAGCCGTTGCTTCCGCCGGCTGCTTGAACGACACCGTGGCAAAAGGACTACCGCCGGCAGCCGCGGCCTTGGGCGTTGGAGGGGCATCAGCCGGCTTTGTCTCGGCAGGGGGTGTTTCCGCGTCGGCTGGCTTCGTCTCAGGAGTGACCGGCTTCGTCTCAGGGGTGGCAGGCTTCGTCTCAGGGGTGGCAGGCTTCGTCTCGGCTTCGGCCGGCTTCGCCTCGGGAGTGGTCGCTGGGGGTTCAGCCGCTGGTTCCGATGCCGGTTCCGCAGCAGCAGGCTTTGTCTCCGTTGCCGCGGGCTTCGCGCGGAACATCGAGGTCTTGTTCTTCTCGTAGTATTCGGCGACCTGCTCGTCGGTCACCTCCTTGGCGGCTTCCTCTTCGAAGAGCCCGCGCTTCGCGACGAGGTATTCGTATTGCACGCGGTGCGGCTCACGGAATCCCGGGTCGGCACTGCGGGCCTCGGGAAGATCATTCTTGTACGTCGTGTAGAAGGTCCGAAGGGCCGATTCCGAGGGGGCGGGCACATCGCCGGCGAAATTCTCCACCACAACCGGCACGGCCTCCACCGTGGCCCGCTGCTCCAGCCGACGGAAATAATCCCACTGCCACCCCGGCGGATCCCCCATCAAGGCCGATTGATGGAGCATCAGCATCGTGCGGGCGGCCAGTTCCGTTCGCAGTGCCTCGAAGAGGTCTTGCTGCGTCAGGGGAAACGGTCCGAGCCGCAGCCGGGCGAGAATCTGGTCGAACTGCTCCTGGCGGACGAGGTTGCCGGTCCACTGCCCTAAAAACTCGTTGATCGACTGGTCGCTGACCAGAATGCCGTTGGCCTTCGCATCCTGCGCGAGGAGCGTGGTCTGAACGGTCTGTTCCTCCCCCTCCGGGAGGAGCGGCAGCCGCGACGGATCGCGGCCCGCGGCCTCCACCGCTTCCATCAGGAAGCGGTTGACGAGCGACCGCAGGGCGACCGTTCGCTCGAGGCCCCCCTCGCGAAGTTCCCCCCCTGTCCAGGTGACGGCAACGGGATCCTGCGACCCCGTCGAACTGCCCATCTGGAGAAATGGGGGCAGCACGAAAAACGCCAGCATGGCCAGAATTGCCACGGCTACGAGCAGGGAACGCTGGTATTTCCGAAAAATCTCGAACGAGCCGACCATGGCACCGCCTGTGAGCTGTTCTCGGACGGTAGAACCGCCGAGGCTTGACAAAGAACTTATGGGCAGGGTAACGCTTGGAGACCTGCGGACAGGCCGCAGATTGTAGCGCTGGGCCGGTTTGCGCCAATCCCGATGCTGGCACCTTTCATCAAAAACCTCCCCAGGCGACGGCTTCCACGATGGCCAAAAAGACCACAAAACGAACGCCCGCGAAACGAAGCCGCTCCGAAGCGACCACGTCGTCCGTGCCCAAGGGCCAGTTCCAGCTGGTGATCGTCGAGAGCCCCGCCAAGGCCAAGACCATCGAGAAGTACCTGGGGCCCGGATTCGTCGTCAAAGCCTCGGTCGGGCACATTCGCGACCTGCCGAGCAAGGCTCCGCGGGGCTCCAAGCAGGCCGTTCCGGGCGTCGATCTCGACCACGATTTCGCTCCGACCTACGAAATCGACGACAACAAGACCAAGACCGTCTCTGAGCTCCGCCGGCTCGCGAAGGGGGCCAGCGAGGTCTGGTTCGCCACCGACTTGGATCGCGAGGGGGAGGCGATTGCCTGGCACCTCACCCAGGTGCTCGGTGTCGACCCGGCCCATGCCAAACGGGTGACATTCGACGCGATCACCAAGACTGAGGTGCAGAGGGCCTTCCGCGAGCCGCGGGTGATCAACATGCCGCGGGTCGAGGCCCAGCAGGCTCGGCGGATCGTCGACCGGATCGTGGGCTATCAGGTGTCCCCCATCCTCTGGAAGAAGGTGGCGGGCGGCTTGAGCGCCGGCCGGGTGCAGAGCGTCGCGACCCGGATCGTGGTGGAGCGCGAGCAGGAGATCCGTGCCTTCACACCGGCGGAATCCTGGGACATCTCCGCCAACATGACTTTCGATGTAGCCGATGCCGCCGGCCTGCATGGAAAGTGGGCCTCCTTCATGGCGCAGCGCGACGACCGCGGCCGGCCGCCGCTCGTGCGGGAGCGGATGGCGTGGCTGGCTGATCGACGGGCGCTGTCGTGTGATCTGGTGGAGGTGGCCGGCAAGCCAATGCGGATCGAGGCCGACAAAGACTCAGCTGCAGACCTCGCCATATCTGCCGAGCAGGCCGCTACTGCCGCGGGGCTGGTCGACGTGACGGTCGACCGCGCTCTCGATGCCGAGGGCAAGGGCCGTGGGAAAAATACCGTCCGGATCACCGGCCGACCCGACCCCGCCACGCGGTACACGGTCGAATCGATCGACGTCACCCGCACCCGTTCCCGGCCCTATCCACCCTTTATCACGAGCACGCTCCAGCAGGCCGCCAGCAGCCGGCTGGGCATGTCGACCGACCGCACGATGCGGATTGCCCAGCAACTCTACGAAGGCATCGATGTGCCGGGCGAGGGCCGCGTGGGCCTGATTACCTACATGCGAACCGACTCGACCAACCTCTCGAAGGAGGCTGTCGACATGGCGCGGCGATACCTCAGCGAGCGTCTCGGAGCAAAGTACGTCCCAGAGAAGGCCCGCTCCTATTCCAGCTCCAACGAGAGTGCGCAGGAGGCCCACGAGGCGATCAGGCCAACCGACGCCTTCCGGGATCCCGACAGCATTTCCGCGGCGCTGCTCGACATGCGGGACGGCGACCAACTCCTCAAGGTCTACCGGCTCATCTGGCAGAGCTTCGTCGCCTGTCAGGCGACCGACGCCGAGTGGGATTCGACGAGCGTCCGCATGCGGCGGAGTGACCGCGACACCGGTGCCGTCTTCAAGGCGAGCGGCCGCGTGCTCCGGTTCGACGGCTTTTATGCGGTGAGCGGCACGCCCAAAGACGACGGCGATCAGGTGCTGCCCGACTTCCAGAAGGGGGCCAAGCTCGCGCCCTTCGACATCGAGCCACGGCAGAAGTTCCAGTCAGCGCCGCCCCGCTACACCGAGGCCACGCTCGTCAAGAAGATGGAGGAGGAGGGGATTGGCCGGCCCTCCACCTACGCCAGCATCATCAACGTGATCGAGAACCGCGGCTACGTGACCCAGCAAGACCGCCGCTTCCAGGCCACAGCGATCGGCGAGGCAGTGACCGGCTTCCTCAAGCGGGGTTTCCGCGATCAGTTTATCGAAATTGGCTACACGCGAGAGATCGAGCGGGAGCTCGACCAGGTGGCGCAGGGCACGAAGAAGTGGACCGACATGCTCCACGAGTTCCACGACGAACTCAGCCCGAAGCTCGACAGTGCCATGGACGAGCCACACGAGAAGGCCAAGTCGGATCCGTCCGCCTATGCCTGCCCGCAGTGCGGTCGTCGGCTGGAGTATCGACTGGGCGGCAAGGGGGAGTTCCTCTCCTGCAGCGGCTACAACGAAAAGATCCTGGAGGCTCCGCCGGCCCCCAAGCCCACGGCCAAGGGCAAGAAGCCCAGAAAGCCCGCGAAGCCGAAGGAAGTGCCCGCCTGTTCGTTCGCGATGCCGGTGGACCGCCAGCGGCGGCCGCTTCTGCCGGAGCAGATCGACCTGCTTTCACCGGCCGGCGTGCCGATGGTCAAGCGGACCGGCCGGTTTGGCGATTTCCTGGTGGAGGACAAGCCGCGGCCGGTAAAGCCACGGGGAAAGAAGGCAGCCGAAGTGGCGGCCGCGGAACCGCCGCCGTTCATTCTCAATCTCGACAAGAAGGCCAACATCAAGTTTCCTTCACCGCCGCCGTTCGTCACTGACATCGCCTGCCCCAAGTGCGGCGACATGATGAATCTCCGGGAAGGCAAGCGTGGGCCATGGCTCGGCTGTCGCGCCTTCCCCAAGTGCCGCGGCCGCGAGGCGTTCACAAAACTCCCGGAAGCCCGGCAGAAGGAACTCGAACGCGAACTCGCTGCCCTCATGGCAGGCCGCACCAAGCTGGCGTTGACCCGTCGCGACGGGGTGACGCCGGTGGAGGAAGGGACGCCGCTGGCGAAACTCCAGATGGAGGGCGGGATCGCCGAACTCGCGACGTTCGACGGCTGACGGGCGGCGGCGGGCAGTGACCCGCGTCTGGCATGAAGCCAGAATAAAAGCCCCCGGCGGAAGCCGGGGGACTCCGGGTGTGAACGCCAGCCCTCGTACCACGCCATCCCATCACAGCCAGGGGACGTCGCCTGTGAACGTGCTGGGCATCTCGTCGAGCGCGACGGCGAAGGCCGTGGCGTGTGAGCGGCAGTGGGAGATGCTCACGAGGATGCAATGGATCCCCATCTTCTCGGCGACCTCCTGCGTGCCCCCCTGGAGAAACGCCTGCGGCCGGCCTCCGGGGCCGTTCCTGACCTCGATATCCCGCCAGCTGATGCCCCGCCGCCAGCCGGTGCCGATCGCCTTCAGCACCGCCTCTTTGGCGGCCCAGCGGCCTGCAAAGTGCTGCGTGGCCATGCGGCGGCTACGGCAGTAGTCGATCTCCAGCGGCGTGTAGACGCGGTCCACGAACAGTTCGCCGTGGCGTTCGATCATCTGTGCGATCCGCAGGCATTCGGTGATGTCGGTGCCGACTCCGAGAACGTTCATGCTCGTTTCCCCCCTCCAGAAGACTTCCCGGTGGCGACCGGCTTACCGGCCTTGCC
>CANETO010000210.1 GCA_947440895.1 Planctomycetaceae bacterium
CGAGGAGATGTTCAAACGGCATGAGCATGCCTGGCCCGAGACCACCGTGGCTCAGACGCTCGAACTCGATGTCGGCGGCCGCTACCAGTGGCGGCGCAAGGGAGAGGCCCACATGCTCTCTCCGGACGTCGTGGAATCGCTCCAGCGGTCCACTCAGATCAATAGCCGCGAGGAATTTCGGAAGTATCAACGGCTGATCGACGAGCAGCAGACGAAGCTGCTCACGCTCCGCGGTCTCCTCGACTTCCAGTGGGCCGACAACGCCATCCCGCTCGACGACGTGGAGCCGGCGAAGGAGATCGTGAAACGGTTCGCTACCGGTGCGATGTCGTATGGGTCGATCTCGAAGGAGGCCCACGAAACGCTCGCCGTCGCCATGAACCGGCTCGGTGGCCGAAGCAATACCGGCGAAGGAGGCGAGGATCCCGTGCGGTATCAGCTGGAGCCGTCTGGCGACAGCAAGAACTCCTCCATCAAGCAGGTAGCCAGCGGTCGTTTCGGGGTGACGAGCCTCTACCTCGTCAACGCGAAAGAACTGCAGATTAAGATGGCACAGGGCGCGAAGCCGGGCGAAGGTGGGCAGCTCCCCGGCCACAAGGTCGACCGGGAGATCGCCCGAATCCGCCACAGCACACCCGGTGTTGGCCTGATCTCGCCTCCACCCCACCATGACATCTACTCGATCGAGGATCTCGCCCAGCTCATCCACGACCTCAAGAACGCCAACCACCATGCGCGGATCAGCGTGAAACTGGTGGCGGAAGTGGGCGTGGGCACGGTCGCGGCGGGCGTTTCGAAGGGGAAGGCCGACGTGGTGCTGATCTCCGGCCACGACGGTGGCACCGGCGCAAGCCCCCAGACCTCGATCATGCACTGCGGGCTGCCATGGGAGCTCGGTCTCGCCGAGGCCCACCAGGTGCTCGTGATGAACGACCTCCGCGGTCGGATCGTGGTGCAGACCGACGGCATGATCCGCACGGCTAAGGATGTGGTGATCGCCACAATGCTGGGCGCGGAGGAATTCGGTATCGCCACGGCATCGCTGGTGGTGATCGGCTGCATCATGATGCGGAAGTGCCACTTGAACACGTGCCCGGTGGGAGTTGCCACGCAGGATCCCGAGTTGCGGAAGCGGTTCACCGGCCAGCCGGAACACGTCGTCAACTTCTTCTTCATGCTGGCCGAGGAGATCCGGGATCTGATGGCCAAGCTCGGCTTCCGCACGATCGACGAGATGGTGGGCCGGGTTGACCGTCTCGACACACGGGCAGCGATCGCCCATTGGAAGGCGAAGGGACTCGACTTCTCCACGATCCTGCACAAGCCGGACATGCCGGCGCACGTGAAGACGCATCATGAGTCGTCGCAGGATCATGGCATCGAGCAGTCGCTCGACATGACCACGCTGCTCAAGCTGTGCAAGCCGGCACTCGAGGATCGTACGCCCGTGAAGCTGAATCTTCCGGTCCGCAACATCAACCGCACGGTCGGCACGATCCTCTGCAGCGAGGTGACCCGCCGGTATGGTGCCGGCGGCCTGCCCGACGGCACCATCCAGATCACCTTCACCGGAACAGCCGGCCAGAGCCTCATGGCTTTCGGCGTGCCGGGTGTCACCGTGACGGTCGAGGGCGATGTCAACGACTACTGCGGCAAGGGCCTGTCGGGAGGCCGGGTGATCGTGCGGCCCGCACGCGAGGCCTCCTTTAAGGCGGAGGACAATGTGATCGCCGGCAACGTCGTGGCCTACGGGGCAACGAGTGGCGAGATCTACATCCGGGGCATCGTCGGCGAACGGTTCTGCGTGCGGAACAGCGGCGCGGAAGCGGTCGTCGAGGGCGCGGGCGATCACGGCTGCGAATACATGACGGGCGGCCGGGTGGTGATCCTCGGTGAGACTGGCCGCAACTTCGCCGCCGGTATGAGCGGTGGCATCGCCTATGCATGGGACGCCAATGGCACGTTTCGCCAAAACGTCAACATGGAAATGGTCGAACTCGAGCCGCTTGATCCCGGCGACATCGACTACGTGAAGAGCCAGATCGAGAAGCATGTCGCCTATACCGACTCGAGCCGGGGCCGGGCGATTCTCGACGGCTGGAACACAGAGCAGTCACGCTTCGTCAAGGTCATGCCCACCGATTACAAGCGGGCCCTCGCGGAACTCCGCAAGCTCGTCGAACAGGAACAGCAGGAAGCACGTCAGCAGGAGGAAAAGATCCATGGGTGAGCCACGCGGATTCATGAAATACGAGCGAAAAGTGAGCGGCTACGCGCCGGTCGCCGACCGGCTCAAGCACTACAACGAGTTCCTCACGGTCCTCGCACCCGAGGAGATCAAGGCCCAGGGTGCCCGCTGCATGGACTGCGGCGTGCCCTTCTGCCACACCGGCTGCCCGCTCGGAAACATCATCCCTGACTTCAACGACCTCGTGTATCGCCAGCAGTGGCACGAGGCCAGCCAGCGGCTCCACGCCACCAATAACTTCCCCGAGTTCACCGGCCGCGTCTGCCCTGCCCCCTGCGAGGCAGCCTGCGTGCTCGGCATCAACGAAGACCCGGTGGCGATCAAGCAGATCGAGATGACGATTGCCGATCGCGCCTTCGACGAGGGCTGGGTCGTGCCCGAACCGCCGTCGGTGCGGACCGGCAAGCGGGTGGCGGTCGTGGGCAGCGGACCAGCGGGCCTGGCGGCGGCGCAGCAACTGAACCGGGCCGGACATCTGGTCACGGTCTTCGAACGGGCTGACCGACCGGGCGGCCTGCTGATGTATGGCATCCCCGATTTCAAGCTGGAAAAGTGGCGGGTCTGGCGGCGCGTCGAACAGATGCGCGAGGAAGGGGTGGAGTTTCGCTGCGGCGTGAACGTGGGGAGTGACGTCACAACGCAGTCGCTTTGCGACGACTACGATGCGGTGCTGCTCACGGGTGGAGCGACGCTCGGCCGCGACCTGCCGATCCCGGGCCGCGAACTCAAGGGCGTGCACTACGCCATGGAGTTCCTACCGCAGCAGAACAAACGGAATGCCGGCGATGAACTGCAGGTGCAGATTCTGGCCGCGGGCAAGGACGTGGTCGTGATCGGCGGCGGCGACACAGGCTCCGACTGCGACGGCACAAGCAACCGACAGGGTGCGAAGAGCCTGACCCAGTTCGAACTGCTGCCGCAGCCGCCGGACCTCGGCAAGTATCCGCGCCGCAATCAGCGGCCCGAGAACACGCCTTGGCCGCAGTGGCCCGTCATCCTGCGTACGACGTCGTCGCACGAAGAGGGCTGCCGCCGCGAATGGGGCATCCTCTCCAAGGAATTCCTCGGTGATGACCAGGGCCACGTGCGGGCGGTGAAGACCGTCCGGATCGAGTGGTATACAGACGCCGCCTCGGGCCAGCAGAAGTTCCGCGAGGTGCCGGGCAGCGAGCAGGAATGGCCCTGCCAACTGGCACTCTTGGCCATGGGGTTCATGGGACCGGAGAAGCATGGGCCAATCGCCGATCTGGGACTCGAACTCGACCCCCGGGGCAACATCAAGACGGGGAGCGATTACAAGACCAGCCGGGACGGCATCTTTGCCGCGGGCGACATGCGCCGCGGACAATCGCTCGTTGTCTGGGCGATCCACGAGGGCCGCGAGGCGGCCCGCTCGGTCGACCTCTGGCTGATGGGCCAAACGAACCTGCCGAGCCTCTCGGCCGGCGAGTTCGCCGTGCACGCGTAACGTTCCGCAGCCGGCTAGCGCAGCGGTTCGATGTCGACCGTGAGGTGGCCGTCATTGTCGGCCAGTTCGCCGGGTGGTTCATTGAGTTTGCAGAAGGCCACGCCGTCGGCGACAGCCGTGAACTCACCCTCAGCGCCATCGGCAAGCACGACGAACCGGGGGCGACCACCGTCCTCCGGCTGTTCAACCCACTGCGCCACGAGCAGCCTGCCGAGTGGTCGGCCGCGATACCAGCGGAGCGAGATGCCCTCAGCCTCGGTTTCCAGCCGTACCAACGGCGCAGTCGGGTTCTGCTCCAGAACACCGATCGCACACCGTCCCGTCGCCTTGATCCGATAGCGTTCCGTCTTCCGGAGTGACCAACCGGAGTTCTGCCAGCCGCGGCTGCTCGCGACCGTGACCTCCTGACGCGTTGTGAGTGGCTGGCCAGCGGACCAATCGACGCGGGAGCGGGAGAAGTCGTAGCCGTAGTCAAGCTCGTCGGTGAAGGCGTCGAAATCCCGACCGGCTCGTTCGGCATCCCAGTCGGACGATCGCGTCAGCCGCTCGGTGAACTCCCGATCGAGCGGACCGCGTTCGGCCGCCGCGAACGGTGTCGCATGGTCGGGGTGTTCTGAGAGCAACGCCACCGCCGCCCAGCTTGCCGCATAGGCGGAGAGATCGCGGTGGTGTTCGCCCGCCGTGGCGAAGACATCCTCGAGGCCGGGGCACGTGCCGGCGATCCGCAACATGCGGAGCTTCTCGATGCGGCCCAGTTGCTCGGCATCGGCAGCCCGCAGCGGGAGCGGTGTCGGCACGAAGTGGCCCGCGTCGTCGAGTCGATGCGTGGCCAGATACTCGGCGATCCCCTCTGTGTACCAGGGCGGCGTGTCGAGCGAGCGCAGCGTGAGTGTGAAGGCATGGACGCCCTCGTGCAGCAGCAGGTGCCGCCTGTAGGCGGGATTCGACTGGTCGGCCAGCCAGAATCGCTCGCGCTGACAAAAGCCGTTGGCGAATTCGGGGACCGTATCCGGTAGCAGCCCGGCGGCGCGGAACCGCTC
>CANETO010000211.1 GCA_947440895.1 Planctomycetaceae bacterium
AGATGCCGGTTGCGGCAGTGGCGGCCCGGCTTGGGGTGGCAGGACCATCCGCGGGCGGAGCACCGGATGACGCCGTTGCCGGCGATGCGGACGAGTGTATCCGTCGGCTGATCCATGCCGTGCTGATCTGCGTGTATCAGTCGACCGCACATTCCGGTGCCGTGACCCGCGACGCAGCCCGCGGTCTCGCCGAAAGTCTCGGCGCCGAGTTTCACGAGTTCGATGTAGACGGCCTTGTGCAGGGGTACCGGGCAATGGTAGCCGAGGCCGTGGGGCGTCCCCTCGACTGGCAGACCGACGACGTCGCCCTCCAGAACATCCAGGCGCGGGCTCGGGCTCCGGGGGTGTGGATGCTGGCCAATATCCGTGGCGCGTTGCTCGTCTCCACGAGCAACCGCTCCGAGGCGGCGGTCGGCTATGCGACGATGGACGGCGACACCTCCGGTGGCATCGCGCCGATCGCCGGCATCGACAAGGCGTATCTGCGGCGGTGGCTCGACTGGCTCGAGCACGCCGGACCGGCTGGTGTCGGATCATTCCCGGCGCTGGCCGCGGTGAATGTGCAGGCGCCGACAGCGGAACTACGGCCACCGGCCGATCATCAGACCGATGAGGCCGACCTCATGCCCTACGACGTGCTTGACGCCGCCGAGCGGTGCGCGGTCCGCGACAAGCAGACGCCGCTGGAGACATGGCAGCGGCTCCAGATTGCCTTTCCCATGCACTCGGCCCGGCAGATGGCCCTCTGGACGGAGCGGTTCTTCACGCTCTGGTGCCGCAACCAGTGGAAGCGGGAACGCTACGCGCCGTCATTTCACCTCGACGACGAGAATCTCGATCCCAAGACCTGGTGCCGCTTTCCGATCCTCTCCGGAGGCTTCGCCAGGGAACTGGCCGAACTGCGGGCGGCGGCCGGGGGGTGATGGTTCAGGCCTTGGCCCGCTGAGGCCAAGGCCCGCATCAGGACCGCACCACCGCCTCAAGCGGTTCTCCACGGTTGAAATGCATCAGGTTGCGAACGGTCTGGCTCGCGATCGCGTCGAGGGCGTTCTGCGTAAAGAACGCCTGATGAGCCGTGATGACCACGTTTGGAAAGGTCAGCAGCCGAGAGAAGACGTCGTCATGAATAATGGAACCGCTGCGGTCGTCGAAGAAGAGGTCGGCCTCCTCCTCGTAGACGTCGAGTCCCAGGTGGCCCAGTTGGCCCGTCTTGAGCGCTTCGATCACGGCGGGCGTATCGATGAGCCCGCCGCGGCTGGTGTTGATCAGCATCGCGCCCCGCTTCATCCGCGCGAGTGCAGCGGAGTCGATCAGATGGCTTGTGTTGGGCTTGAGCGGGCAGTGCAGCGTGATGATGTCGGAGGCGGCGAGCAGTTCGTCGAGTGGCATGAACGTCACCCCACGGGCAGCCAGATCGGGCACGGGCGTTGGATCGTACGCCAGCACGCGGCAGCCAAAGCCGATGAGGATCTCGGCCACTCGGCAGCCGATCCGTCCCGTGCCGACCACGCCGACGGTCCTGCCAAAGAGGTCGAAGCCAAGCAGCCCCTCCAATGAAAAATTGCCGTCACGCACCCGGTTGTAGGCCTTGTGCAGCCGCCGATCGAGCATGAGCACGAGACCGATCGTGTGCTCCGCGACGGCGTGGGGCGAATACTCCGGCACGCGGACCACCGGCAGCGAGAGCCGGGCGGCCGCGGCAAGATCGACCTGATTGAAGCCCGCGCAGCGAAGCGTGACGAGTTTCACGCCCTGCTCCGCGAGGATGTCGAGCGTGGTGGCATCAAGCTGGTCGTTCACGAAGCAGTTGATGGCCACGGCCCCTTCGGCGAGTCTGGCTGTATGGCGGTCCAGCCGCGGCTCGAACCACATCCACTCGATCGGCAGGCCCGCCGATGCTGCTGCCAGCGAAGCGGTGTCGTAGGGTTTGATGGAAAAAGCGGCGACACGCATCAACGGGCTCCAGGAATAGCCTTGGGGAGAGCAGCTCAGTCTACGTCTGGATCCCGCCATGAGGCATCAAACAGGGCCGAAACGCGGCCGGAAACGCTCTCGCCCGGCAGGACGGCCAGTGCTATGTTCCCCACCCTGCCCGAACCACCGCCCGGAGTCTGTGCCGTGAGATACTCAATGATCAAGCTGTCCATGCGGAGGCGTTTCGTTGCGGTGTCGATGCTCGCGGCCTGCGGTTTGGCGTGCGCGGTGTCGGTGCCCGCGGCAGCCCAACCGCCTGCGCCACCACAGCGTCCAGCTGCTGCGCCGCAGCGGGTGGCTGTCGTGCCCGGGCAGCCCATGCCCCAGCCGGCCGCTCAAGCCGCCCAGCCAGCCCAGCAGCAGCCGGGGCCGCAGCAGCCGGCTCCGCTCTCGCCCGAGCAGCAGGCCGCGCTCGATCGACTGCTCGCTGCCTGGGAGGCCCGTAACGCCGCTGTCACAACCTGGTCGTGCACCTTCCACAAATGGGAATACAACGCCTGGAGCCCTGCCGATGGCGGCGGTGAGCGTCTCGCATTCTCCGAGAGCAGCGGCGAGATCAAATATGCGGCTCCCGACAAGGGACTCTTTCGTGTCAAGGAGTCGACCCAATGGAATCCCGAGACCCGCCGGTATGAAAAACGCACCGGCGACACAGGCGAGCACTGGGTCTGCAACGGCGCTAGCATTTACGAGTTTCGTCACAGCGAACGGCAGCTTCGCGAGACCCGTCTGCCGCCCGAGATGCAGGGCAAGGCCATCAGCGACGGACCGTTGCCGTTCGTCTTTGGCGCGAAGGCCGACACCCTCAAGAAACGCTACTTCATGCGACTCGTCACGCCCCCCGGCGTCACCGATCAGATCTGGCTTGAATCGCTCCCTCGGTACCAGGCCGATGCGGCCAACTTCGCCAAGGTAGAACTCATCCTGCAGTCCCGCGACCTCATGCCATTTGCGATCCAGGTTTTCAAGCCGGGTGGCCAGGATCGCGACGTCTACCAGTTCGATCCGCGGACCAGCCTGATCGACAAGGGGCTCGATATGCTCCGCGATTTTTCCAAGCCGGTGACGCCACTCGGCTACAAGTTCATCCTGGATGACGTCTCGGCCGGCCCGCAGCAGCGGTGATCGGCACGCCGCCGCCGTGCTGCTATACTCGGGCTTTTGTCCGTGAGCCGCATTGTTTGCGAGGATGTGATGCCGCACGTCGATCCAGCCCATCCACTGTCCCAACTGCTCCAACGGGACCACCGCTACAAACTCGACGCCTACCTGTTCGTGCTGGAATCGCTGGCGTTCGGCCAGGAAAACCTCGGCATGGGAGCCGAGCCCCCGGCGGAGGAACTCGAGTCGTCAGCGGGGCAGTCGGCCGAGGCTGCGGGAAGGGCTCCGGGCAGGGGTCGCGGGCGGCCGCGGCGGCGGCAGGTGGAGCGTCACGTCAGCGGCCAGGAGCTCTGTGAGGCGGCGCGGCAGTATGCCCTCCAGCAGTATGGCTTCATGGCCCCCACGGTGCTGGGCAGTTGGGGCGTGCGGGGCACGAGTGACTTCGGCGAGATCGTGTTCAGCATGATCGAGATCGGTCAGATGCGAAAAACACGCCGGGACAGGCGGGAGGATTTCAATGACGTCTACGAGTTCAGCGACGCGTTTTCCCGCGACCTCGCCTTCGTCGTCCCCGACGCGGTCTGAGTGGCCGCGGGCATTCCTGGTGGCGGCCGTGATCGAGGTTGCATGGCTGCTTCTGCTGGCATGGATGGCGATGGCCCGGTCCTAGCGGATTCGCGGACATGGCACCCGAGTCTGGAGAGGATGAAGGAAGAGGTGCACTGACATGACCACATCGCTTTCCTCGCCTGCGCCGTGGGTCGCGATTGTGCCGCTGGGCTGCTACCTCCTCGGGCTCGCCTGGGCGCACCTGCGGCGGCGGCCGCTGGCTGTGTCAGGAGTTCTTGACGGAGCCATGCTGGCGATGGCCGTCTCGGGGCTCGCGATCGTGGGGCCACTGGCGCTCCTGATGCCCGTGACCGGAGGCTCGCCGTGGAGTTGGCCGGTGTTGGCGTTTCTGTTTGCGCTGTGCGTCGCCGTCTGCGTGCTCGTCTCACGGCCGCGGATGGTGGTCTACAACATCACCGTCGAGCAGTTCAGACCCCTCGTGGCGGAGGTGGTGTCGGCACTCGATCCCAAGGCTCGCTGGGCCGGCGAGAGCGCGGCTTTGCCGGAGCGTGGCTTTCAGCTGCATATCGAGGGCAACGCAAACTTGAGAACCGTGAGCGTCGTGAATGTCGGGGAGCGTTCATCGCCGGAGGGCTGGGGCGAGTTTACCCGCCGCCTCCGCCGGGCGGTGCGGGGTCTGCCGGTGCGACGCAGTCCATGGGGCGGCCTGTTTGCCGGCCTTGGCTGCGGGCTGCTCGCCGTGGCGATCTGGCTGGCGATTGGCCCATCGTGGTGGCCGCTGTCTTCGACGCGGCCCCCGATGACAGCCCCTGCCATGCTGCCCTCCACCCCGACGACGGCTCCTCCGACGGCTCCTGGAGAAACCGATGCCTCTGCACATCGATCTGTCGGCACATGACATCAGCGTGCCCGTCGTGATTCGGAACGCGCCACCGCCCCGCCTCTACGAGGACGCCGTCACCCGTGAGGGCGCGGCCATCACGACCAGCGGCGCGATTGCGATCCGTTCCGGCGACAAGACCGGCCGCAGTCCCAAGGACAAACACCTGGTGCGCGGCGCCGACTCGGAGGCGGACGTCTGGTGGGGCCCAGTCAATCAC
>CANETO010000212.1 GCA_947440895.1 Planctomycetaceae bacterium
CCGGAATTCCCGCCTATTCACCGGTCGGGAAGGTGTCGATGTAGGCGAGATCGGCCACGGAGCCTTCCTCGGTCCAGAACCGGGCCCGAATGGCATAGAGTCTGCTTCGCTCGACCACGCACGCGAACGGTTCGCGGTATTTGGCGCCGGGATTGAGCTGGTAGCGGCCGTGCTGAAAATCCTCATTGGCTGCCAGCAGATTTCGCTTGTGCAAAAGCGACCGCGGGTTGCCTGCCCCTGCCGTCCAATCAAACCAAGGAACGTCACGCTCCGCGTCGCCGGCCGCCGACTCCCCGCCCCCCGCAGGACGTTCCGCCACACCGCGGTGGAGCGGTTCAAGTTCGACGATCGAGATCTCCAGTCCGAGATCCCGATCCTCCTCCCCCCGGGGAAACTTCGGCTTGATCGCCACCTTCCCGATATTTTCCATGAACACATCGACATTCAGTAACACCTGCTCGCCCCGCAGTGGATGCACACTGGGCGAGACGGTGACCACCATGGTCGGATCGTGGGTCCGCTCCACCGTGAAATTGGTGTAGGTCCACCAGGCGGCCACGAGCACCGCCAATCCGCCCAGCACTTTGCTGACGAGATCGGCCCATAATTGGGCCGTTTCAAGGCGAGGATGGCGAATGCTTTGCGACACGGTTTTCATTCTCGAGCGTACGCGGGCAGAAACAGCGCACGACCACCGCGGCGCACCTCGGATCTCGTTACCGCTTCCCCTTGGCCTTCTTCTTGGCGGCCTTCTTGTGGGCCGGCTTCGTCGCGGAGACCTTTTTCTTGGTCACAGCCCGCTTCGTCGCAGCCTCACTCCGTGTGGCCGGCTTCTTCGCGGCCGACACCACTTTTTTCCGAGGCACGACGAGCATCCGGGACTTGATGGCCTCGGCTACTTCGTCGAGAAATTCATTGGCGGACTCGGCAAGATCCGCGGCCGAGAGCGGCTCCACCTCGTCGACGATGAACAGTGCCAACTCGCCCAATTGCTGTGCGGTCCACAGTGCCTGGTACTCGACGAGCGACAGGTCGTCGTGGTCGTCGTCTTCACTGGAGAGAAATTCAAAGCCGACACGGGCATCCGCATCCCAGCCGTCGATATGAAACTCGACGCCATATTCGCGAAACGGCAGGTTTCGCTCGATCGTGTAGCCCCGCGCCCTAAAGAGCCGCGTCAGCAGATCACAGCCCTCTGTTTCGGACAGGAATTCAGACATGGCAATTCACTTTCTGGAGGCGAAGAGAGATCGGACGAACGAGGCACAAAAGGATACCCGATGCGGAGAAAAAGCGGTTGTAGAAATCGCATGCATGTCGCTAGACTTCCGTTACGTCGTCCGATCCGTCCCCACCCTGATCATGAGGAATATTCGTCATGGGCAAAGGCAACAACTCTCAGAAGAACGACAAGAAAAACAAGAAGCCCAAGCAGGAAAAGCCCAAGCCAGCCGGGAAGCAGTAGTCAGGAGAGTGCCTCATCGTCCGCAATCGGTGAGCATGCTGCTAGAAATAACGGGCGAAAAACGCATGACAAGTCGGGGCATGAAGCGGCGGGCGGTGGTCACGGGACTTGGTGTCGTAACCCCGCTGGGCCGAGCGATGGAGGTGTTCTGGGACCGTCTCGTCCGCGGCGAGAGCGGTATCAGTCCGATTACGCTGTTCGATGTGTCCGGCTACCGCGTCCAGTTCGGCGGGCAGGTGGCCTGGGACCCGGAGCAGGAAAACATCTCGAATCCGAAGGAAGTCCGACGGCTCGACAGGTATGCGCAGTTCGCGATGGCGGCTGCCATCGATGCCGTGGCTGACGCGGGCATCGACTTCCAGAAGGAAGACCCTTACCGCTGCGGCGTGGCGATCGGATCGGGCATCGGTGGGCTCAACGAATTTGAAGCCCAGCACGAACGCCTTCTGACCAAGGGAGTCGACAAGGTCTCCCCCTTCTTCATACCGAAACTGCTGCTCAATATTGCCAGTGGCCATGTCTCGACCATGTTCGGGGTCAAGGGAACCAATATTGCCGCAGCGACGGCCTGTGCCAGTGCCTCAAACTCGATCGGCAGTGCCCTGCGGGCTATCCAATATGGCGACGCCGATGTGATGCTGACCGGCGGCAGCGAGGCGGCACTGACGCCGATGGGTCTGGCTGGTTTCCAGAATATGCGGGCACTGTCGTTTCGCAGCGATGCGCCCCAGCAGGCCAGCCGTCCCTTCGACGCCGACCGCGACGGCTTTGTTCTCTCCGAGGGCGCGGGGATTGTGGTGCTGGAAGAACTCGAACATGCAAAGCGCCGGGGAGCCCGCATCTACGGCGAACTCAAGGGCTACGGTGCCAGCGGCGACGCAGGCCACATCACCCAGCCTGACGAAGAAGGCTCCGGGGCGTCACGGGCGATGACGATGGCGCTTCGCGACGCAGGCCTCGATCCAGGAGCGGTCGACTACATCAACGCCCACGGCACGAGCACCCCGCTCGGCGACGCGGCCGAGACGGTCGCCGTGAAGCGGGTCTTTGGCCCCCATTCGAAGCAACTCACGCTATCCAGCACGAAGAGCCAACTCGGCCACACCCTCGGGGCCAGCGGCGGCATCGAGTTGGTGGTGTGTGCCCTGACGCTCGCTCGCGGTGTGATCGCCCCCACGATCAATCTCGAGACCCCCGACCCCGCCTGTGATCTCGACTACACGCCCCGGGTGGCTCGCGAGGCACACGTGCGGGTCGCGATGTCAAACAACTTCGGGTTCGGGGGCCACAATGCGTCGCTCATCCTGAGCCGGATGGAGTAAAGCTACCGGCGTTGTTTCCGCGCACCATGTTGCTGTTCCCTTCCACTCCCTGAGGGAAAGACGCCGTGCCTCACCGCCATCACCTGTCGGCCAGCCTCAGCTCCATTGTCGTCTCGAGCCTCTGCACCGTCTTCCTGTCGCAGACGCTGTACGGGCAGTTTCCCTCGTTCGGACCGACGGCATCGGTCGGTCAGGCCGTCGCCACTCCTTGGCCAGTGCGACCACCCGCGCGAATCTATGTCCTGACATTCGCGATGGAGCCCGGTCTCGAGCAAGAACTTCAGAATGACGCTGCGGGCGGCATCATTCCGGCCGGCCCGGTGCGTCAATTGCTTGCGTCGCGACCGCGTGCGGTCGACCTCGTCACCGGCTACGATCGCAGCCTGCCCATCGGTGTGACCGCCGCAAAAATGCTGACCGACACGCTCAACCGCTCCGGCCTGCCGGCGGTGCTCTGGCCAGGCCCAGGACTACCGCCGCCCGACGGCTGGCGGCTCAGCGGCCAGATTGTCAGTCTCGATCCGGGAAGTGTGGTGGCCCGCAACGTCGTCGGCTTCGGGGCCGGCAACAAGACCATCGGTGTCGATGTGATGCTCTCCGATCCGTCCACAGCGGGTGGCACTCCGTTCTTCGTCCTCGACAGTTCCGACAAGGGCAGGATGATGCCGAGCACGCTCGTCATGGGTGCCGTCACCGGCTTCAATCCCTACGTTGTGGCCGGCAGGGCAGTGGCCAGCCAGACCGGTATTTCCGACGTGACTCAACAGCAACGGCTCGCAGATGAAATCGCCGGTTCCCTGCTGGCGGCGTTCCAGGCGCACGGTCTTGGGCCGGCCCGCTAACGACGTTCCTCGCCCCGAGCGTCGGAGGAGCCAGTGCGACGCGCTGGAGGACTATCGGGCGTCGACGTGCTCGGCCGACTTCGGCATGCCGGTGACTGGCCGGATCGAAAACCGCACGCGTACGTCGGGGTGGGTGGTGTAGAGCCGATGGCGGCTCCCATCGTGCACCAGCAGCGGACTACTGGCGGCCGGCACGGCTAGGTCCACGGGCAGGACCGGGTTGCCGGCGTATTTCTGCCAGTGCACCAGATCATCGCTGGCGGCGATGCAGGTGCACCACTGCCCCGGCCGGGCGCTCGCATGGTAATAGACGTAGTAGTGGCCGCAGTGCTTGACGATCTGATTGAAGGCGATCTCACGCGAGTCGTGCTCGGCCGGGCCACACTCCAGCACCGGCTCGTCTCGCACGTTCGTCCAGACCGTGAGGTCAGTCGACGTCGCCAGCCAGACGCCCTTGTCCATCCGCTCGTAGAACAGGTGCCAGCGGCCATGCTCCCTCCAGAGCACCGGCGTGCCCCGCGGGCCGTCAGAGAGCGGCTCCCCCGTCGCCAGCCGGATATCGAGCGGCCCGCGGCGTTGCCAGCAGAGGCGGTCAGAGGAGGTGAGCAGTTGGGCGATATCCCGCTCCCCCTCGGCCACCATCAGATAGCAATCTTTGTCATGCACCACACACATATCCTCCACCCAGGCGTCCTTCACCAGTGGGTTGGCTGCACTGCGGGACCAGTTGAGTCCATCGGGACTGCTGGCATACCCCAGTTGCCGCTGCGAGTTGGTCGACCGGTTGTAGCCGGTGTACCAGAGGTGCCACCGTCCCCCTTCCCGGAGGATCCAGCCGCGTTCGCGGAGATCGCGATCCCAGGCCTGGTCACCACCGCCGGAAAACAGGGGCACTCTCGAGGCTGGACCGAACTCGACCAGCTCGCTCGGAAAGGGGAGCGGGCGGGCGGGCGGATCGGCTCCCTGCCCCGCGGCACACGCCCACCAGACACACAGGAACCACAGGCCGGCACGGAGACGCGCCGCCCTGGCGAAAAGCACCCGTAGCCAGAGGGATTGAAGCATCGACCCAGCATAACCGATGGTGTGGAGGGGCAACGGCCTGACCGGCCACC
>CANETO010000213.1 GCA_947440895.1 Planctomycetaceae bacterium
GTGCCCACGCGCCATGCTGTGTGGCCATCGCGAGGGCTTCGGCTGGGCTCGCCACGCCGCCTCCGACCAGCGCACGGCACTCGGCCAGCACAGAGAGATCGGGGTTCGACGCACGGCTGTCGGTGCCGATCGCCACGCGGATCCCCGCGGCTCGAAAGGCCTCCACCGGCGGCAGCCTGCCGGAGAGCGCCAGCGTGGTCCGAGGACAGACGACCACGCAGAGCCGGTCGCGATGCCGCGCGAGCCGCGACAGCGCGGTCTGATCCTCCGCCAGAAACGTGCCGTGCACCACGACGCCCCGCGGTGCTTTTGCCAGGAGCGTGATCCAGTCGGCCACCGGCAGGAGCCGGGGTGGCGAGTCAGGCTGCCAGGCGCCCAACTGCTCGAGCAACGTGCGGAACGCACCGCCGCCTGTCGCGAGCAGTTCTGCCTCGTCGCGACTCTCGGCCAGATGCATCATCACCGGCAGCCGCCGCTGCACCGCCTCGCCGACCACCTCGCGTCCGAGCGGCTCCGCCACGGAATAAGGGGCGTGGGGGGAGATGCCGATGCAGGTTCCTTCTGCGCTCATCCGATCCAAATCGCGACGCAGCGACGACCGGGCCGCGTGCATGGCGACAGACGACAGTCCGAGCGTCTCACGAAACACCCGCACGAGCGGCCCCGCATGGCCGGCCACCGGATGCGCTGCGGTCGCGATCTCGCCGATCGCCGTCACTCCGCCCGCCGCTGATTGCTCGAGGCCGATGACGACCGCGGCCCGCAGCCGTGCGGCTTCGTCGGTGTGAGCAGTAGCCCGCGACCGTCGCATTACCACGACCCGTTCGATCCACGCGGGCAGGCCGCCGCCGGCGGGCAGCGGACGGTCGAGATCGGAAAACTCCAGATGCGTGTGCGCGTTGACGAGCCCAGGCAGGATGATCGCATCACCGAGATCGTGCACCGGCCCGGAGGGCTGGCCACGACCGACGCCCGAGATCCTGCCCCGCTCAATCCGCACCCAGCCATTTTCGATCGGATCGGCAGCGATAGGCAGCACATGCCGGGCCCGCAGCGTGATCAGCGTCGTGCAGGAGCGGATCTCGGTCACGAAGATTGTCTTTCCTGAACGACTGAGAAGCCGCGAATCCGGCTACCCTGAAAAGCACGAAAATCTCCCGATGCTGAGGAGCCGGTCGGAGGCACGCGCAGGAGCCGGTGAACTTTGCGACTCACGAGCGATTCACCATCGCCCACGAGCCTCCTGTAGCAAAGTCCGCCGGCGACGAGCATGCCGCAGCCGGCGAACCAATCCGCGTGACTCAGGCTCCTTCCTCACGGCGTCGTTGCCGCCACGGGGAGTTGCACGGCCCGGGCCTTTTCACGCGCGGGATCAGCTGGCGTGACGGCGTCGTCGTCCTCAAACAGTTCATAAAAGACGTTCCGTCTCCGCGGGATCCAGCCCAGCTCCGAAATCGCCGATCGCATCTGCTCGAGCGTGAGATGGTGCACGGTACCCGCCGCGCTCACCACATTTTCCTCGAGCATCAGGCTGCCCATGTCGTTGGCGCCGAAGAGGAGCGCGAGCTGGCCGATCTCCCGGCCCTGCGTCACCCAGCTCGACTGGATGTTTGCCACGTTGTCGAGATAGAGACGGGCCACTGCCTGCGTCTTGAGATATTCGAAGGGCCCGGACGGCGGGATGTCGGCCATCTCCGTGTTATCGGGCTGGAACGACCAGCAGATGAAGGCGGTCAGGCCGCCCGTCTCGTCCTGCAGTTGCCGAAGCCGCTCCAGATGCTCGATCCGCTCTGGGAGGGTTTCGATATGGCCGAACATCATCGTGGCGGTGCTGCGGCCGCCGAGTTCGTGCCACTGCCGATGCACCTCCAGCCAATCGTCGGTGAGCACCTTGCCACGGGTCATCGCCTGCCGTACGCGGTCAACGAGGATCTCGCCACCTCCCCCCGGCAGCGAGCCCAAGCCCGCCCGGGCCAGCCGCTCGAGCACATCCCGCAGCGGCCGCTTCGAGATCTTCGTGAAGTGGTAGATCTCCGGCGGCGAGAAGCCGTGGACATTCACCTGCGGAAAGCGTGCCTTGATGTCGTGGAGCAGTTCCTCGTACCACTCGAGCGTGAGCGTTGGGTGTAGCCCGCCCTGCATCAGGATCTGATCGCCGCCGACGGCAACCATCTCCTCGATCTTTGCGAGCAGCGTTTGCCGGTCGAGCACGTAGCCCTCGGGATGCTTCGGACCCCGATAGAACGCGCAGAAGTCGCAGACCGCCGTGCAGACGTTCGTGTAGTTGATATTGCGGTCGATGTTGTAGGTGCGATACGGCTCTGGGTGGAGCCGACGCGTGACGGCATCGGCCGCCCTGCCGATCGCGGCCAGTTCCCGCGACTCGAGCAGACGCACGGCGTCGGCAAACTCCAGTCGGCGACCCGCCACAGTGTCATCGAGAATGCGTCGAATCGAAGCGGTCATGATCGTTGATGAAACCTCTGGATGCTGCCTGCAGCCGGAATCATACCCCGAAATCAAACGCAGGGTGCCAGCGACACCGCGACGTCGAAGCCCGCGGGCGCAAGAGCCATCGTCTCCGCATGCCGGTAGAAACGGGCCAGCGCCGCCCGCTCTCGCGGCCCCAGTTCGTAATGGAGATTGTCGCGGAGGTAGCTCAGGCACTGCGGCACCGTGAGACCGTGCGACGCCGCCTCCGCGGCCGCGATCGATGCCAGATTCGCCCGACCCGCATCGCGGGCTGCTGTCAGGAGAGGCTCGATATTCCTCACATCGACGCCGGAGCGGGCGGCCCAGACGGCAAACACAAACGGCAGCCCCGTCCAGCGGCACCACTCGTCGCCGAGATCCCAAATCAGCTGAAACGATCCACGCTGCGAGCCGATCGCCCGGTCTCCGATCAAGAGCACCGCGTCTGCCGACGTGTCGGCCAGCCCGGCGCCGATCGGCAGCACTTCCACCTGAGGCACGACCCCATGCTGCTCTGCCAGCAGGATCCGGGCCAGCGTGGCACTGGTCCGTGAGCCCTCGTCCACAGCCAGCCTCGCCACCCGGCCGGGCTGGGTGCGAAAATAGAGCTTCACACTCATCACCGGCCCACGGCAGCCGATGCACGCGTCGGAGACCACGCGGTAGCCGTCGCCACGAAACAGTTCGATCGAGGGGATCAGGGCCACATCGAGACTGCCCGCCGAGAGCCGATCCGCCAGCCGGCTGGGAAGATCGTAGGCCACGCCGATGCCTCGGGACGCCAGTCCATACACCAGGGGTTTGGTATTGAGATACTGCACGGCCCCGATTCGGACGGCCTGACCATGGGCCTGACCGTCGGACTGCGGCTGGGTGGGGAGGCGATTGACCATATTTCGGAAGCTCATCGGTGCGCTCTACGGAGAGAACCGCAGTTGCAGGCTGAATATAACTGCCGGAGCCCCGCCGGCAGTCTACGGCTCAAACCGGCGAAACGCTCGGAGGCCCAGCTGGAGCGGCACAATGGTGGCAATTGCCCCCAGGACTCCGACGATAAGAAGACTCGTGGCCGTACCCAGAGGGCCACTGGCCCAGCCAAAAATACCCGTCGGTGGAGGGCCTCCGCCCCCGAACGCCTCGCTCGCCATGGCCAGATAGGTGGGGAAGGCCGCGATCGCCACCACGCTGACGATGAACAGGGAACTGAGCACGAGGCAGAGGGTGCCGCCGAAGCCGGCGGCGATCTTCGCTGGCGAGGGCTCCCGCAGGTCGGGCATCCAAGCTCCCAGGCCCACGGCAATCCCTGACAACCCCATGCAGAGCACGAGGCCGCAGAGTTCGTGGACGAAGACGAGGCCGGGGGGTAAGCCGAGCATGGAATCGCTCAGCCACAAGAGTCCACAGGTGGGAATGAGCCCGCCGACAAACGAAAACAGAAACTTCGACCAGACGATCTGATCGCGATGCACCGGCAGGAGCCCAAGGATCCAGAACCGCCGCCCCTCCAGACTGATCATCGGGTAGACGAACCGCGTTGTGAACGTCGAGAAGATGAGCCCGGCGACGGCGAGATTCAGGAAGCTGATCATCGACGCATAGGCGAGGTTGTAGTTGAACGACCGGAGGTTGAAGAAATAGAGGCCGAGCAGACCGAAGAAGATCGCAAACTGCGACCACTGGGAGATGTCACGGCGAAAGAGCCGCAGATCCTTCACGAGCAGCAGTCGCAGAGGCCGACCACGGGCCGTGCCGGTGGCCGAGAGGGCCTCGTCAAACCAGGAAATCCGTCGCTGCCGGCGGATCGGAACCTCGCCCACCAACTGACTGATCCCCTGTCGGTAGCTTGATCCCGCCAGCCGCCGCGCCAGCAGGTTCAGAAGCATCCCGTTGGACACAAGCACCGCCAGAAATGCGGCCGCCTCCGTGAGCGAGGCCAACCGGGCTTCTGGCTCCTCTCTCCACCGTGCCGCCTCGATCAGTCCGCTGGAGAGCCACCAACTCGGCAGAAACTTCTGCTCGGCGATCGACAATCGCGCGATCACCGTGTCGAACCATGCGGCCGTGCCCCCCGCAGTGACTGCCGATCCCAGCAGCGACCAGCCCAGCCACCCTGCCCCTGCGACCATCACCACCAGCAGCATCGCGAGCGCCTGCACTCGCAGTCGCCCCAGCCAGACGACGGCCGCCATGCAGAGCATGCCGCCGAGCGATGCGGGAATCAGGGCGAACGACACCATGAAAGGCAGGAGCA
>CANETO010000214.1 GCA_947440895.1 Planctomycetaceae bacterium
CGCGGTGGCCGCCGTGTCGGCGTTGACGTTGAGCTTCTCGCCACTGGCGGTGATCGCCATCGACGGGATCACCGGCACCTGACCGGCGTAGCTGAGGTTGTCGATGGTGAGGCGATCGACACGCGTGACCTCGCCGACATGGCCGAGATCGAGTGGCTCACCATCCGGGCCCTCCAGGCTGAGCTTCTCGCCATAGAGGACGTTGGTGGAGAGAAAGTTCAGCGACATGGCGCGGCCGCCGTATTCCTCGATCTTGGCGGTCAGATCGTGGTTGAGTTCGGTGGCGAGCACCTTCTCGACGATGTCGAGCGTGGCCTGATCGGTGTAGCGGCGGCCCTGCACGAACCGCGGCTGGATGCCGGCACTATCCATCGCGCGGCTGATCGCCTTGCCGCCACCATGCACGACCACGACCCGCATGCCGAGCGTCGACATGAAGACGATGTCGAGCAGCAGGTGTCGCAGGGAATCGGGGTGCTCGACGACGCTGCCGCCGAGTTTGATCACGGTGGTGGTGTCGCGAAACTTGCGGATCCACCCCAGGGCTTCGATCAGCGTGTCGGCCTTCTGGATGGCCTTTTGCTGCACTTTGGAAATGGTGGGGCTGCTGGGCACGGGCGGACCGATCCTTGATGTGGGCGGTGGTCGAAGCAGGAACGCGGGAAACATCCAATCCTACCAAGCCTGCCGGAACAGGAAACGGTGGTTTTTTGGCCGGGAACCAGCCGCCGTTGCCGGATGGGAGGGCTGGCGAGGGAGGGCACGCCTTCAGTGGGCGACGACCTCGGCCACCGATCCCGACTGCACGATCCGGCCCTTGTCGAGGCGGTAGAGCGTGTCGCAGTCGGAGACCGTCGTGAGCCGGTGGGCGACGATGATCAGGGTCTTCGTGCCGTGGAGGGCGTTGACGGCGGCCATGACGCCCTTCTCGGTGGCGGTGTCGAGGGCGCTGGTCGCCTCGTCGAGCACCAGCACCTGCGGATCGTGGTAGAGCGCCCGTGCAATGCCGATCCGCTGCCGTTGGCCACCCGACAGCCTGGCGCCCCGTTCGCCCACCAAGGTGTTGGCACGTTTCGGCAGACTGTTGACGAAGGTGTCGAGCTGGGCTGCCTTCAGCGCCCGCTGAACGGCTGCGTCGTCGATATCCTTCTCGGGCACTCCAAACGCGACGTTCCTGCGGATCGAGTCGTCGCAGAGGTAGATCGACTGCGAGACGTAGCCGATCGTGTCCTGCCAACCACGCAGGTTGCTCTGGATGTCGGTGCCGTCGACCAGCACCTTGCCGGTCGCCGGAGGCAGGAGGCCGAGGATGATGTCGACCAGCGTGCTCTTCCCAGCGCCGCTGCCCCCCACGAACCCGATCGATGCACCATGGGGAATCCGGATATTGATGCCGTCGAGAACCGTCTCGTTGGAGCCATGATAGGAGAAGGAGACGTCCTGCAGGACCACGGCATCAGAAAATCGCAACGGCGTCGTCGGCCCGGCTGGAGGCAGCGACTCGGCCAGCTGCAACTCGGCGTGAAGGTTCGAGAGCATCGTGTCGGCATACCGCAGCCTGTTGATCGCGCCCGTCACATGGTTGACCGAGGGGAGCATGCGGAACGCCACCGTGGCGAACAGGCCCAGCATCGGAAGCAACCGCTCCGAGGGCGTGCCCTGCCAGACCATCACTGCCGTGAGCAGCAAGAGCGCCGCGACGGCGAGGAGTTCGAACCAGAGTCGCGGCACCTGCTGGACCAGCGACTGCATCGCCGAGATCCTGGCCTGGCCATCGGCGTGGTGGCGAAACTGCGACAGGAACTCCTGCTCGCAGCCGCGGATCTTCACGTCCTTGGCCCCACCGAGCCCCTGTTGGACGTGTTGGATGATCATTTTGGCATGGTGACGCTGGGACTGCGCCCAGCGACGCGATCTGGGCCGCACGATCACGTTGAACAGCCAGGCGGCTGCCACAAGCATGCCCGCCACGACAATCGCGCCCGCGGGCTCGAACCAGAGGAGAAGCCCGACCATCCCACAGAGCACGAGCACCTCGGAGACGGTCATCAGGAAGAGGCCGCAGATGTGGGAGAAGTCGGCCGTTTCGTTGATGGTGCGGAGCAATTCGGCCGAATGGCGCTGCAAGTGGAAGGTCCAGGGCTGCGCCAGATAGGTGGCAAACAGCCGGCGGCTCGTGCTGGCCTGGGTCGCGGTGATGAATCGCGCCTGCCAATACGCGACGAAGAGCAGAAACGCCGACTTGACGGTGTAGACCACGAGGAGCATCAGGAGCACCAACAAGATCAGTTGGTTGGACGAAGGATTGCCCAGCCAACTGAGCCAACGGGTCACCAAGGGGGACGATGCCTCGCTGCCGCGGGTCATGAAGGCGAGCGCCGGCACGACCAGGCCGATGCTGAACGTCTCCAGAGCCGTGCCCGCGAGCACGAGGCAGAACAGGATGACGGCGGCGCGGCGTTGCCGCGGCAGCAGGATCGACCAGATTGCCCGAGCGGTGTCCATGTCCCTCTAAGCCTACTCAACAATGGCCGTCAGCGCGTCGGTGGGGACTGCGGAGTGCCGTTGGCAGGGCAAATAGTGCGACCGCGAGCCCCCACAGCGGCTCGCCTGCCAGCAGTCCCAGCAGCGGCCAGCCGGCCAGACCGATCCGGGCCACCATCCGCTGCGTGGGGGGATACCAGAGCAGCACCGCGAACAGGATCTCGAAGGCGGTGATCCCGTGCGTGAGCATGTTGGTCAGGTATTCCGACCGGGCAAGCATCGGCACGAGGTCGGCTGCCAGGCTCTGTGGACCCGCCGCCAGATACCAGGCGGCCATGCCGTCCCACCAGGCAGCACCCTTGAGTTGAGCCAGCACGACTCCCACGGCGATCGCTGATGCGTGCACCCGGAGAAGCCCCTCCGTGATCCCCGCCCTGATGCTCGGGCCCGGCGCGGGCCTGCCAGCCCGATCGCCGAGCCAGCGGTCGAGGGAAAAGTATTCGCCCGCCGGACCGATGGCGAGGCACCAGAGCAGGATCGACAGACAGTCGTCAGCGGGGCCTGCGAGCATCGGGCCGCGGTGCAAGAGCGAGGCCCAGAGAATGGCCGCCAGCACGGCAGCCACGGGTGTTGCCAGTCCGACGAGCGACAGTACGAGCACCACGCCGAGCCCGCCGAAGAGCAACGTCAGGGCCAGAGATGTCGAGGTCCAGTCGAAGAGGGAAAAACCAGCCGGCGAACGCCACTGCCACACCGTCTCGGTCGAGAGGATGCCAGTCGGCCCGAACCACGTCTGCAGATCGGCCGCGTAGCTCCACCAGAGCGAGAGCGCCACCAGAGCGGTGCCGATCCGCACGAGCGCAAGCGATCGGCTGTCGGTGGGCGTGAACCAGTATCGATTCCAGTCAGCGGCCACTCGATTAGCGATGCCGTCGGCGCCGGCGGGATCCGCGGCGGTTCGTGTGGCTGAGATGGTGGTGCTCCGGGCGCTCATCGCGTCTCCTCCGCGGGGGCGGCCGTGTCGCTCGCTTTGTCGCCGGCAGCAGGTCGCACCAGGGGCGCGACCTCGCCACGTGCCTCCGAGCGAATCAGCTGCACGTCCCCGCCAACCATGCGGACACGCGCCGAGTAGGCTGTCACGGGGGCTGCAGCTGGCTCCCCGCGATCGGGCAGCGGCGTCCGCACCACACTCACGATCAGATCCTGTGCGTTTAAGTCGTCGAACATTCCCCGTCCGACCGCCGCCGCTAGCAGGCCGTCGCGGTCGCTGTCATCGGTGACGGTCGCCATCGCCCGCGCGAGCCGCCGCCAGCGGGCCGCCCGTTCGCCGGTGAGCCTGCCAGGCAGACGGAGCGGTGACGCTTTCGAGTCCCCCTGCCGGCGTATCTCCAGGCCGTGGTCCGCGTCCTCTTCCATGCCGTAGGTGAGACGGTAGTCGAATCCCAGATCGAGCCACGGCGGCACCATCCACGGCGCAAAGAGACGGCCTTTGATCGTGCGGACAAGCAACGACGAACCGCTGCCGGTGTTGCCGACGACGGAGAGGACCAGTCCGAGCAGGTAGACCGCGAGCGCCACCGTGACGGCGGCACGCGTCAGGTCCGAGAAGGTTCTGGCGACCGGTGGCTCGGACGGGGATGCAGGAATTCTGGAGCTGGTCATCGGTTCTGGAACACGGTTCTGAATCAGGGAAGCTGCGAAATCTCCAGTGTGCTTCGACTGCCGGCCGATCTCCAGTGGCTGTTTTCTTCGCGATCTGCAGGGGAATTCGGCCGCCTCCCACCGCCCGCGGCAGCGGCCTGCGTTGACAGGCTCGCCGCATCGCGATAGTTTTCAGAGGGCGGTCACAAGCCGCCACGGCTCCCCCAGCGTATGCGCGATGCACCTGCCCTTTCGGCAATAGCATCGCAAAGAGTTTTATGGGGGATTAGCTCAATTGGGAGAGCGTCTGGCTGGCAGCCAGAAGGTCAGGGGTTCAAATCCCCTATCCTCCACTTTTTGTGGGGAGCCGTTTCCACGCTATGAACGCATCCGTTGAACTCGCCTCGTTTTCCGCTCCGCAGCGAGGCGAGCTGGCCTGGGTGGATGGCGTGTTGATCCCCCGGCATTCCCTCGCGGTGCCCGTGGGCGACATGGGCTTTGTGCTCGGGGCGACCGTCACCGAGCAACTGCGGACCTTCCACGGCCGACTCTTCCTGCCGGATGCCCACCGTGACCGGCTGCGGGAATCGCTGGCC
>CANETO010000215.1 GCA_947440895.1 Planctomycetaceae bacterium
CATCTATGTTCATATGGCTTGATGCATCCGTGAGGGGCTGCCCATGTCCCGAGAGCCGGCGTTGCTGACAAGCGCAGGCAGGATGCCGGAGCGCAGTCAGCATCGAGTGAGCGCAGGCCAGGATGGCCGTAGCGAACGTCCGGCGACGGGGCATGGGCAGCCCCGACCCCGTGCGAGGCCAACTCAGCCGCGGCCGCGTTGGCGGAAATACTTGAGGCCCGGGACGAAAAAGCAGATGCCGCTCACGACGCCGAAGAGGATGTGCGCAAACGGCCCCGACACGCACATCACCAGCGCCGTCGCGAAGAGCACCGCCGCCTGGATATAGAAGGCGCCCGAGAGGATCCCGGCCTTCGCGAAGAACACCAGGCCGGCAAGGAGCGGGAGAACGGGCGACAATTTGAGCACCGGCAGGTCGAGCAGGGCCTCAACCCAGAACAGCATCACGCTGGCGATCACGCTGCCCCCCCAGACGTGCGCGATCTGTCGTTCGACAGCAGTCACGGGGCCTGTGCGATGCCGGAGTGCCCAGAAGATCGGTGCCCAGAGTGCAAGGCCTCCGGCCCAGAGCACGAGGTACGGCCAGCGGGTCGTCACGCCCTGCCAGGCCAGCAGGTCGGTCGTCACGCAGAGGGCGAGGACGACGACCGAGTGCCACATCCACAAGAGCCCCCAGTTCTCGAGCACCACGGCGTGGTGGGTTTCCCGGAACAGTCGGGCGACGATGTCGGCAAGGCCGCCGTGGCGGGCAGCCACGGGCTCGCCAGCCAGGAACGCCCGCAGATCGGCCGCCAGATCGGCCGCTGAGGCGTAGCGGAGTTCCTGTGGCTTTTGAAGGGTTTTGAGCGCGATCATCTCGAGGTCGCGGTCCACCTGCCGATCGATGGACCGCGGGAGCGGCGGATCCGATTCGAGCACCGCCAAGAGCGTGTCCATCGGACTCGATGCCTGGAATGGCAGCCGACCGATGAGCATCTGGTAGAGGATGGCACCCAGGCTCCAGACATCGCTGGTCGGCCCGACATCGCCGCGGCTGCCGGCCGCCTGCTCGGGCGACATGTAGCAGGGCGTGCCCAGAATGGCACCGGTGTGGGTGACCGATTCATCCGCCTCAAGCCGTTTCGCCAGACCGAAGTCGGAGACGTGGGGCTCACCGATCGAGTCGATCAGGATGTTGCTCGGCTTCAGATCACGGTGGAGCACACCCCGTGCATGGGCCGTGTGCACGGCATCGGCCACCTTGGCCAGCAGGAACGCAGCCTCCCGGGCTGGAAGCGGGCCCTGCAGGAGTCGCTTGGCGAGCGTCGTCCCCTCGACAAACTGCATGCTGTAGAAAGGGTGGCCATCGCACTCGCCAACTTCGAAGATCGAGACGATTCCTGGATGGTCGAGTTGGGCGGCAGCCTCCGCCTCGCTGCGGAATCGGGCCAGATCACCGGGCGTGGCCAGATCGCGACGGAGGAGCATCTTGATCGCCACCGTGCGGCCCAGACTCTTCTGAAACGCCCGGTAGACCACCCCCATGCCACCTCGGCCGAGTTCTTCGATCAATTCATAGTCGCCGAATGTCGCTGGCAGCGTCGTGACGCCGGGCAGGAGTCCACCCGTTTCGGCCGATTGAAAACCGGATTCTGAAGCGAACCCGGAGGTGACGCGGTTGGCGTCAGGGCCCGCCGCCGTCGGGACGGAGCCATGATCCCGCGCAGAGAGAATCGTCGACTGCTCGGCGACCGCGTCGGTCACCATCATGGCCGCGAACAGTTCCCGGAGTTGGCCAGCCAGGAAAGGCTGGGCTGCCATCATCTGTTCGAGCGCCATCTGGGCGGCTGGCCCGCGGAGTTCGGAGAGCTCTTCAACCAGAGTCGCCAGCAACTCCTCGTCGTCGGGCGGCAGGAGCGCATCGACGGCGCGGACGCGGGATGCGGTGATGGGGGTCATGCCTAAGCCTCGAGGACATACAGTGTCATAATAGACGTCCGCGGCTGTCGGGGAGGCGGGCTATGCCCCGGGCTTCCCGGCGGCACCCGGCCGCGACGGACCGCTGTCCATCGAATCGAAGCCGCCGTCGAGGAGCACCCTCAGCCGGCGCATGGCCCGTAGATACCGCATCCCGGCGGCCGGCTTCGCCAGTCCCAAAGCGGCAGCCGCCTCCGCGGTGGAAAGGTGTTCAAAGTGGCGCAGGAGGACGATCCTCCGATCGTCCTCCTCAAGCTGTTCGACCGCCGCGGCAAACCGGCGTTCGAGTTCATGCCAGGTCGCGGCCGCCGCCGGCGTCAGTTCGCGGTCGGCCAGTTGGCCGATGAGATCGGCCTGTGAATGATCCTGACCGTCGGCGACCGTCAGCGACACCTCGCGGTCGAGGCTGCGGCTGGCGGCGACGCGATGCCGACGATGGGCGTCGATGAGGCGATCCCGGGCCATGTGCCGCAGCCAGAGTTGGAAGGGCATGGTCGGGTTTGCAAGATAGTCGCCCAGGCGGCGGTTGGCCTCGATCATCACGTCCTGCACGATGTCGCTGGCGTCGACCCGCCGTTGCACGACCCGATCCATCCGCTGGTCGATCATCCTGCGGATCGCTGCCCGATGACGTTCCAGCAGCCCGTTGATGGCCGTGCCGTCCCCCTGTCGGGCGCGGTCGAGGAGCACCATCGTCGGTGGCGGTTCGGAGGCCGATCCGATACCAGGTGCCTGGTCAGATGCGGGGCCGGCGACTGTGCCGAAGGGGGTAGGTGTGCGGATTGGGATGGCCATGCGGATGCTGCCGAGAGACTGCGTATTTCTCAAGCAATCATGCATCGTACCAAGGTGTCGCCCTGGAGTGTCGTGGCGAACGGTCAGAAACGCTGGCGGTGGCATTCGCGGCCCCTCCGGGCGGGCGGGAAAATTCGCGATCAGACACGCCTCGATTTTTTGACCGACGTCTGAACGTGATCCATAATCGCGAGCGGTCAACGGAGAGACCGCATGCCTGCCGCGACGGTATGCGGCCTTGCGAATGGATTGCTGTCAGTGAGCGTCGTCCCCCCCCCGACGTGTGGCTACAACCGGGTCTGCCCGGTTCGTTCCGGCCCCAGGCTCAATGTCTGGCTGACCGCCCGGCTGGTCGCGATCGTGCTGGCGGTGGCAGGCGGTCTCGTGGCCGACCAGGCCACGGCCGCGGAGGCTTTGGTCCCTCTGGCCCCGGCTCCGGTACGGGCTCCGGAGATCGCCACGGGACAAGACGATCTCGTCGCTCGGTCCTCCGTACTCGAACGCGAGCAGCGGTGGACCGACGTGGTCGCCGTCTGCGAGTCGGCGGCTCGTAAAGGCACCCTCTCTCCCGAATTGCAGCAGCGGTATGACCTGGCCAAGATTCATTGCGATCTGGCCCGTCGACACTGCGAGCATGCCTTCCGCTCGCAGTTGGGCAAGCTCGCGGAGTCCGACGCCCGCCGGCTCTACGCCGAGGTGCTTGGACGCATCGGTTCCCATCATGTCGAGGCACCCGAATTCGCCCGGCTCGTCACGCGGGGCTGCCGGACGATGGATGTGGCGATCGACGATCCGACGTTCGTGTCGCTCTATGCTCCGCAGGCGACCCCTGAGCGGCGGGCGCTCTATCGGGATCAGGTGACGCGGATCACCGCCGGCCGCACGATCTCCTCCCCGGTCGAGGCGGAGACGTTGGCCGCCTGGGTGGCACGGGCCGGTCATGCGACGCTCGGCATTCCTCCGGCGGTGACATTGATGGAGATGACCGCGGCTGCGGTGGGTGGCCTCGATGAATATTCGGCCTTTCTCACCAACGGGCAGCTCGACGATCTGTATGCCCAGATCGAGGGCAACTTCGTGGGCCTCGGCGTGGAGCTCAAGAGTGCCGAGGACGGGCTGCTGGTGGTGCATGTGATCCCCGCCAGTCCGGCCGAGCGGGCCGGCATCCGTGCCGGCGATCATCTGGTTGGCGTTGGCAGCCGTTCGCTCGGCGGCATGAGCGTGGACGAGGCCGCCCAACTGCTGCAGGGCCCCGAGGGATCGGTCGTGACGCTCGCCATCCTCAGAGCCCCTGCCCCCGCACGGGCTATCACCGTGCGTCGCGAGCATGTTGAGGTGCCGAGCATCGAGAATGTCCGGATGCTCGATCCGGCGACCGGGATCGGGTACCTGAAAATCTCCTCGTTCCAGAAGACCACCGCCGGCGATCTAGAAACCGCTCTGCGTCGGCTTGATGTCGCCGGCATGAGGTCTCTGGTCATCGATCTCCGCGGCAATCCTGGGGGCCTGTTGTCGTCGGCGGTCGATGTGTCGGATCTGTTCCTCGAGCGGGGACTGGTTGTCGCCACCCGCGGCCGCAGTCCCGAAGAGGACTTTAACTACTCTGCCAGCCGTCCCGGCACGTGGCGGATGCCGCTGGTCGTGGTCATCGATGGCGAATCAGCCAGTTCAAGCGAGATTTTTGCCGGGGCCATGCGGGACCACGGACGGGCCACACTCGTCGGTACCCGCAGCTACGGCAAGGGTTCGATCCAGGGCATCTTTCCGCTGGATGTGGGTGGCGTCGGCATGCGACTGACGACCGCGAAATTCGTCTCGCCCAAGGGGTTGCCCTATAGCCGCGTGGGGGTCGAGCCCGACCTGCAGGTGCAGTCGGTGGCCCGGCCAGCCGCGGGGGTGTTCGTGGCGCAGGCTGGCGACCCGTTCCTCGATGCGGCTCTCGAGGTGGCCCGTCGCTCCACGGCCGCC
>CANETO010000216.1 GCA_947440895.1 Planctomycetaceae bacterium
GAACAGGATCCGCATCGGCTTGGCGTGCTGCTTCATGGTGTCCCTTCCAACGTGTGCGTTATGCGGCACGGTCGTGCTGATCGCTCTCGGAGACAGCCCCCGCCAAAGCCGCTGCGTCCCCGATGGCCGCCAACGGCAGCGTGACCCGGAAGGTGGAGCCGTTCCCGGCTCCCGTGCTCGCGGCCTCGATCCTACCGCCGTGATCGGCGACGATGCGGTGCACGATCGACAGCCCCAGGCCTGTTCCCTGCCCCGAACGTCGGCGGGTGAAGAATGGCTCGAAGAGATGCTCGAGCACCTCGTCCGTCATGCCACAGCCATCGTCCGTGACCGTAAGCACCACCTCGTAGCCGCTCCGCCTCACGCCGACACGAACGTGCCCCGCTGCATCAATCGAGTCGAGGGCGTTGACGAGCAGGTTGAGGACGACCTGTTTGATTTCCTGCGGATTGACCATCACCAGCAGGTCGGGCCCCTCGTCGATCTCGATCGAACGGCCGGCGAACCGCCCGACATGCCGCAGCATGTCGGCCACGTCGGCCACGAGCGCAACCAGAGCGGTCGCCTGCCGACGCACCTCTCCGAGCCTCGAGAAGTCGAGCAGCTTCTCGGTGATCCCCTTGCAGCGGAAGGCCTCGTTCTGGATCAGTTCCAGGTAGCGTTTCACGATCTGCGCATCGGCATTATCGGGAGACAAACCCTCCAGACGGCTCTCCAGCGACTCCGCGCACATCGCGATCGACGCCAGCGGATTGTTGATCTCATGGGCGACGCCAGCCGCCAGAAAGCCGACGCTCGCGAGCTGTTCGCTGCGGATCACCTCCCGTATGCGAAGCTGCACCTGCCGGTCGAGATCGTCGCGGATCTCCTCGAACCGCTCCGTCATGTCGTTGAGCGCGGCGGCCAGTTCCGCCATCTCGTCGCTTGAGTCGAGCTTGAGCCGAAAGGCAAAATCCCCGGCGGCCACCCGGCGTGAGCCGTGGCCAAGAAGCCGCAGCGGACGAAACACCCAGCGGTAGCTGAGCATGCCCAGCGCCGCCAACAGCGCCGCGGCCGCCGTGGCGGAGGCCCAGGTGGTGACGATCAGGGTTCGGTAGCCGCTGCGGACCTCGTGCGAGAGGTCATGCAGCCGCTCCTGCAGAAACGTGGGCAGCGCGGCGGACAGTGCGGCCAACCGTGCGAGGTGCGGCCCACTCTCCAGCAGCCTGCCCCGCTGCCAGGGCACAGTGCTCTCACCCTCCGCAGCCGCCTCCGGCGGGTCCGGGGTGACGATGGTATCGACCGTATCGAGACAGGTCGCGATCGCAGCAGCCGTCTCCCGTTCGCGACTACGGTCGCCGAATGGAAAGGGCATGTCGTCGAGCTCCCCTTCCGACAGTTCCTCGCAGTAGCGATCAAGCGTCCAACGGGTGCGGGCAACCTGACCGATGAACGATCCCGGGAAGACAGGCTCCTCCTCGTCCGCGTCCGTATCCTCGTTCCGGACCACCGCAGTCAGCGTCGGGAGGTCCTCCAGACGACCGAACTCAGCGTCTCCCGAGAGCGTCCGGGCATGGACCAACTGCAGACTGCCGACACTGGCATTGAGTTCGCTGGCACGGGGCAACTCGGCTGCCCGGCAGCTCAGCGACCGCACCAGCCGGCGATAGGAATAGACCCCCAAAAAGCTGCTGGCCGACAGCACCGCCACCATGATGCCGACGAGCATGCCACCGAGCAGCAGCTTGTTACGAATGGGGCGTCGTTTGATCACGTCCGAATTTCCTGTCGGGCAGGCTGCGCGGGTGGGGGAACGTAGCAAAAGACGGTCACCGCCAGAAGGCGAATTCGGCCCCCTTACACCAGCCCAAACCGCTTTCGCAGGAACCACTCGGCACACAGACAGGCCGCCAGCAGGAGGAACATCGGCCACTTATCCCAGACCGCATACGACCATTCTGCTTCGGTCTCAAACGCCGCAGGCTTCCGGGCTATCTCCTCGAAGATGCCCGGTAGTTCCTCGGGCAGCCGCACCCCGCCACCGGTTGCCTCGGACAGCTGTCGCATGAGCAGCGGATTGGCCCGCGGATTGGCCAGCTCGAGGTCCTGCCGCACCACCGTGAATCGTGCGCTCCGTTCCCGCGCTGCCTGCTCCCCTGGTCGCGCCGCCTTCACGATCAGCTTCCAATCGCCCGGGTCGGAGAAGTCGGTCACCGTGCCCGTGAACGTCTCACCACGCCTCGCGATGCGGACAGGCCGTAGCTGTCCGTTCGGCGACATGGCGACCGCCTCAATCGGCACGTCGGTCACAGCGGTGCCATCGGACTTTGTCAGGCCGGCATCAAACGCGAGCGGCATGCCCGGTGCAATCCGCCGCTGGGCAAGCCGAATCCAGAGCGAGTCCTGTTCGGAATCGTCCTGCTTCGCAAGCCAGAGCACCAACTGCCGCCAGAAGCGTCGATGTTGTTCCACCGCTCCCTGCATTGCCCACCGCCAGGTGGAATCGCCGGCGAAGGCGAGCACGCGGCCGTCACCATATTCGCGGCCAACGAGCAGCGGCCGGCCGTCGGGCGTCACGGCCAACGGCTTGGCCGCGGGTACGAGCCGACCGAGATCGTTCGCCCCCTCCAGCGGTGGCAGCGACTGCCACACCCCGCGGGATTCCTGTTCATTGCGACCCTGACGCAGGATCGACACACCGCCGAACCGCTCGTCGGGCAGCATCTGGACAGGCCCTTTGAAGTGGAGGCTCTCGCGTATCGGCGCATCGAACGGCTGACGAGCGAGGCGGTCGGGCTCGAAGGGCAGCGCCGGCGCGAGCGCAGAACTGCCCCAGCCCCCCGCCTCGAAGGCATGAAAGCCGCCGAGCAGGCCGATGCCAGCACCCGACTGGACAGCCCGGAGAATGGTCTGCAGGTCTTCGCGGCGGACCGCCGCGGAATCGAGGTCGCCGATCAGGAACACGTTGTACTCACCGGCCAGTTGCCGGCTGAGATCGACCGGCCACGTGTCCCGACGGCCCGCATCGATCCACCGGAAGTCGACCTGCATGTCAGGGCTGGCCGAGAGCACACGCCTCAGAAACCGCTGCTCGACACGTAGGCTCCCCTCGAGATAGAGCACCCGCAGGCCACCGTCCACGACCTCGACGAAAGTGGAAAGCTCGTTGTTCGTCGTCACCACCTCCCCTTCCTGTCGGTCGACGACAAGCGACAGCTTCCGCTCCCCAAGACTCTGCGGCGTCCACGCGAGGCGGACGGCCTCCTCGACCTCCGCCCCTCCCTTCACGGTCGTGCGGGCCACCTCCTCCATGACGCCGGCGTCGTTCTCGGCCATCAGCTTCACCACCGCATCACGGGCTGCAAGGCCCTCGAGACGCACACGGCCGGCGACCTCCAGTTGGTTCTTGAGATAGACGGTCTCGCCCACGGACAGGTTCACAATCGCCGCATCGCGTCCCTGCCCGGCGCCGAGCGGCTGCCCGAACGTGATGCTCCAGAGCGGCACTCCAGCATCGCCGATCGACCGCGCGGCCGACTGCGGCGGCTCGTCGCGGGGCGGATACGCATGCTGCGCACCGTCGCTGAGCACGATGACACCAGCCAACTGCCGGCCGGCGACGGCACGCGTGGCCTCGGTCATCGCCGCCCCGATCGCCGTCTGGTCAGAGGTCGAGCCCGCCTGCCAGCTGGCGAACGGAAAGGGATTCCCGCCCACGGGAGCCAAGGGCTGCAGTTCACGATCGAAGGCGTAGGTGGCGATATCGAAATCGCCGCTCCCCACAAGGGCCTCGGCCGCCGGCCGCGCGGCAGAGAGCGCTGCGGTCAATTCGTCCCAGCGTGTGCGGCCGTTGGAGCCGTCCGCCACCGTCATGCTCTTCGAGGCATCGGCCAGCACCACCACGGTGCCCTGCTGCCGTGCCTGCCGGGTCGAAACGAACGTCGGCCTGAGCATGCAGAGGACCAGCGCGAGAAAACCGCCGAGCCGCAGGAGCACGAGCACCAGCACGCCACTGCGGGAAACCCGGGAACGATCGGGGGGCACAGCAAACAGGACGGCGAGCAGTGCGGCCGCGACCAAGGCGACCAGGAGCCAAGAACCGACCGGCTCAAAGTGCACCGACACCCGCTGCACCGTCGTCGCAGCGATCATACTCCAGCCTCCTGCTCCATCGCATTCGGCAGGGGCGGCGGTTCCGTGGCGTCCCCGCCCGACCGTGGTTGTGGCCACGTTGCCCCAGCTCCTGCCTTGGCTCGCGCGGCCGTTGCCTCCTTGGCTGCCGCCGCAAACTCCACTGCTGGACTCACGTCGCCCGTGCTCTCCTCGCGAGGCGCATAGAACCGGTTGGCCACGATCCAGTCGGCGGCCATCACGGCCGCCGCGAGCAGGATGACCCAGCCAAAGAGTTCGGCGCCCACCCGCTCAAGATTGACGTCCCTGACAAGTTCATCCTCCGTCCGCGCGAGCCTCTGGCCGGCCCCCCATACCGCCGCCAGGCTTTCGGGAGTGAGCCGGGTGAAATCGGTGGCCGCCGGGTCGAGGTTCGCACTGAACCCTGTTGCCACGCCCCCGGTCGCTCCTCCCGCACGAACGGAATAGTTGCCGGGAATCTGCGTGGCTGTGACGCTCATCGCGCCGCGGGCCTGATCGACGGCGACAGGAAACTCGTCCCCGCTCGGCGGCTTGACGAAGGCTGCTGGCACATCACGCCGTGCGACATGC